>NZ_ALNM01000012.1:0-199468 GCF_000292955.1 Selenomonas sp. CM52 | reverse complement strand
CTTAAATAATCCCTCTATGTTTGGTATCGCCACAGATATAAACTGTCTTGATACAAAAATGAATACGCTCACTGCAATGCCCTCTATAGATACGGCGCCGGATTCACAGGTTCACCGTGGATGCGGACTTCATAATGCACATGCGGCCCTGTAGAAAATCCCGTGCTGCCCATATAGGCGATGATCTGGCCGCGCCGCACATGCTGACCTGTGCGCACGACGATGGACTGCGCGTGTCCGTAACGCGTCATGATACCATTTCCATGATCGATGTCGACCTTGTTGCCATAGCCGCCGGCATTCCAGCCGGCGTCTGTCACCACGCCGTCGGCTGTCGCTACGATCGGCGTGCCGAAGTCGTTGGCGATGTCAATGCCCGGGTGGAAGTCCGAACCATTCCAACGCAAACCAAAGGGCGAACTGACCTCGCCGCGCGCAGGCCAGATGGAAGGAATCGTGACGGAGATGCCGGTCAAGGCATAGGGCGTATTTCCATAAGGGAGAAGCGCGGCCATTTCCTGCTGCTGCGCCTCCAAAACCTGCTTGAGCTGCTGCAGGCTGGCACGGCGAACAGCCACGCGTTTCTCGATATTTTCAAGCGCCGCATCGACATTTTCCGCCTGCAGCTTTGTAATTGGTCCGCCCTGCCCGTCCTGTGCCCCTGCTGCAGCATCCGCTCCATCTGCAGGCGCTCCCGCCGTATCGGGCGCTGCAACTGTCCCCGACATGCGACGCAAGTCGTTTTCCATCTGTGTCAATTCATCCAATTCCTGCTGCAGGCCATCCGCTTTCTTGGAAAGCTGCAAAAGCTGCTCCTGCTGCATATTGCTGATCTGACGCATCTTTTCCAGTTCGGCGTCATCGCCCTTGACGAAAAATGTCGTATAGAGCGAATAGGACAGCGTCACACAGGAAATCAGCAAAACGACGACGAAAGAGATGATACCAATCTTCGCCATCTTTGCTGAAAGATGTATCGTATGAATGGTATCAGAAACATCGGGCACAATCTTGATGGTGAACCCATTTTCCTTATGCAAAAGCCCATCTCCAAACTGCACGGAAGACCCCTCTTCCATTGAACAAACTACACGCACAAACGTCCACTTTGTGGACATTGTGCGCCGCCCTTACATGAAAGAACCAATCAGTCTGCGCCCTCTGGGCTTGACTTCTTGGACTTTCATGGTAAACTTTCAGGACATATGTTCAGCCGTCATGCGAAGCGGCATGCGTTGCTTCACACCCGTTTCCTGCGACAGTTTCATCAAGGCGGCACGCTGTACATATGTCCTCACGCCTTACAGAAGCCTAGCCAATCGGTCTGCGCCTTCAGCTTGACCTCTTGGGGCTTCATGGTAAAACTTCCATTCTGCGCTATCGCTACTCCGGCCGCACGCTCATCGCCTTTTCGAGCGCTTCCGCCTCCTCACGCGTGAGCTTGTAACTCGAGCGTCCCGCCTCGATGGGCTTGACGTAGCTGCGCGAGTCCTCACGAGCGAAGATACTGGAAAAAATCACGCCGTTGTTGTGCGAATCCAACATGGCAACGGCATAGCTGAGATCGCTTCCCATATCGGCAAAAGCGCTGAAACGCACGATACCAATGCGCGTCGTAGCCGTCTGCAAAAGTGCATCCAAGCGCCTATTTTCCTCCTTGAGCTTTCGGCTTTGCTCAGCGACTCCCTTCATTTCCTTGATATGCGCGAGCAGCATACTTTCAAGATTCGCACCCTCGACCCCCCGCATCATTTCCTGGTAGCGGCTCTTCATGCGCGATACGCTGTAAATCTGATAAATGACCAAAAACAAAAGTACAATGACTAAAACCAAAAGAAAAATCACCAGGAACGTCTCGTTGTTGCCCAAGAGTTCCGCCAGTTGTTTTGTATTCATCCCAATCATTTCTCCTCTATCCGCACGGAGAGGCTGCACGTCTCTCCCATCGTTTCTGTAGCTTTTGCCACGCCAAACAAAAGATGTTTCACGTGAAACATGATGCCTCAGACCGTGAATCTTTCTCCTGCAGAAAACTGACGCAAGGCCGCTTTCTTGTCCTCCAGCAGCCGGCTCTTCTTCTCCAACAAAGAATCAAGGATGCGATTCAAGTCTTCTTCCGAGGAAAAATCGATCTCTATGCGATTCTTCTTGCCTTGCGAACGAATGCGCACCTGCGTGCCGAAAAACATCTTGAGCTTGTCTTCCGCTTCCTGCAGGAAGATCTTTGCTGTCTCCCCGGGCGACTCTGCTTCCTTCGCTTCGGCGGTTTCTTCCGCTCTTTTCTGCAGACGCTTCACAAGCTCTTCGGCCTGACGTGCCGAACATTCGCGCGCCATGATGATGTCTGCCGCCTCCCGCTGCAACGCAGCGTCCGTCAGGACGACGAGCGGCCTTGCCTGCCCCATGCTCAAACTGCCGTTTGCCAAGTATTCCTGCACATGCGCGTCGAGCTTCAAGAGGCGCATCATATTCGTAATATGGGAACGGCTTCTTCCCACGCGCTCCGCCAAAGCTTCCTGCGTAAGCCCGAAATTCTGCAAAAGATTGCGGTAGGCGTTGGCCTCTTCAATCGCATTGAGATCCTCGCGCTGCAAATTTTCAATCAACGCAATCTCCGTACTTGCCGCATCGCTCAAAGGACGGACAAGAGCCGGCACCGTTTCAAGACCGGCCAGTCTTGAAGCGCGAAAGCGACGCTCGCCCGCAACAAGCTCATATCCCTTTCCTGCCGGAAGCTGTCGCACGAGAATCGGCTGCAGCACGCCATGCTGCACGATGGATTCCTTCAACTCTTCCAGAGCGCTCTCATCAAACTCATGACGGGGTTGATACCGATTGGCTTGTATCTCATGCAAGGGAATTTGCTGCACAGCGATACCATTCATCTCTTTTGGTATCACATCAATCGCTTCATCATCTTCTATGGCAACTTGACTCGCTCCCTCGTTTCCTTGCGGATTCGAGTTTTCTGCACGTTCTTTTTCCGCTTCCTGAGGAGCTTCCATGCGCTTATTTTCCTCAGCATTGGTATCAGATAATTGCGGGGATTCTTTCTGCGATGCTTCGGGCGTTTTCAATTCTGTGGGAAAGAGTGCACCAAGCCCCTTGCCCAATGCCTGATGCTTCCTAGCTGTCACGCTCTATGACCTCCTTTGCCAGATCCATATAGACGATGGCTCCTTTGCAGTTTCTGTCATAGGAAATGACGGGCTGCCCATAGGACGGCGCCTCGCTCAAGCGCACGGTGCGCGGTATGACCGTCCGATACACCTTGCTGCCGAAATGCGTGCGCACCTCTTCAGCGACTTGAACCGAAAGATTGGTTCTTGAATCGAACATCGTCAGAAGAACGCCCTCTACTTCCAAGGCAGGATTCAGATTGGTCTGAACCAATGTCATCGTATTCATCAGCTGCGCCAAGCCCTCCAGAGCATAAAATTCGCATTGAATCGGCATCAAAACGGTATCTGCTGCTGTCAAGGCATTGAGAGTCAAGAGCCCCAAGGAAGGCGGGCAGTCGATCAAAATGAAGTCATACTGATCGCGCACGGCATCGACCGATCGCTTCAGACGATTCTCGCGTGAGATGGCAGCAACAAGCTCGATCTCCGCCCCCGCCAGTTCGATATTGGCCGGCAGAAGATCGACCTCGTAACCCGTATGAAGAACTGCCTTCTCTATGGCAAGGTTGTCAATCAACACTTGATATATCGTAATCGTTAAATCCGACTTATTGATACCAAATCCGCTCGTCGCATTCCCCTGCGGATCGGAGTCAATGAGCAGTACACGTTTGCCGAGTATGGCAAGACCGGCGCTCAAGTTTACCGATGTCGTCGTCTTTCCTACGCCGCCCTTTTGATTGGCGACTGCTATGATTTTCGCCACATTCTTTTCCTCCATAATCTTTTCTTTTCCTATTATAGCATGATATACTGATGGGGGGAAGTATTCTGCCCCATGAATAACTTCGATGTTTCACGTGAAACATTAGCTAGGAAGAAGGAATCTTATGCCCGTTTACAATAGCGTTTTGCTTGATATTGATGCAAAGGAAACGCGTCGCTATGCAGGACTGAACAAGGCCAAGGATTTCGATGAAAAACTCATCGAAGAAGCCTGCTTGGAAGCGCGTCTTCTTGCCGAGCCGCGCGGTATATGGCAAATGTACGACTATGATGCAGCCACACAGACGGTACTCGCCGATCCGCCCTTCACCATGAAAGGGAATCTCATCGGCAAGCATCTCGCCAAAGCACAGAAGGTCATCGTACTGTCAGCGAGCGTCGGCGATGCCATCGAGGAGCATGTGACGAAATACTTCGCCGATGGACGCTACGCCTACTCCGTCATTCTCGATGCCGCCGCCACGGCAGCTGTCGAGCAGGTAGCCGACGCGATGGAAAAAGCCATCGAACCAAAGGTTGCGAAGGAAGGCTATACGATGCGCTGGCGTTTCAGCCCCGGCTACGGCGATTGGCCGCTCGATCAGCAGCCCGAAATGGTACGTCTCGCCGAAAGTGAGAAAATCGGCGTACACCTCAGCGACGCCTCCATGCTCGTACCGCGCAAATCCATCACTGCCATCATCGGCCTCGTACCGCAGCAAAAAGAGAAGGAAGCGCATACGCCGAACGGCTGCGCTGCCTGCGATAAATTCGACTGCCCTTCGAGAAAAGTTCCTGTCGGCGAAAGCAAGAACTGAAGCATATAGCAGGGACAACATCTTGTTGATACCAAACATTAAACAGGGCGAAAACCTATGATACCAAACCAAGGAGGATATTGATGATCCATATTTTTGACGGCGCGATGGGAACGATGCTGCAGGAAGGAGGCTTGAAGCCCGGCGGCTGCCCCGAGCTCATGAATCTCGAACAGCCCGATGTCGTGCAAAAGATCCACGAATCCTATATCGAAGCCGGCGCGACGATGATCGAGACGAACACCTTCGGCGCTTCCGCTTTGAAGCTCGACCACTACGGTCTGGAAGACCGCGTGAAGGAAATCAATGAAGCGGCCGTAAAGATCGCACGCGAAGCTTCCAAAGGGCGCGCCAAGATCGTCGGCTCGTTGGGGCCTACGGGGCGCTTCATCGTCCCTCTCGGCGATCTCGAATTCGAGGACGCCTACCAATCCTTTTATGAGCAGGCGAAGACGCTTGCCGATGCGGGCGCCGACTATCTGCTTTTTGAAACGTGCATTGACATACAGGAAATGCGTGCAGGCCTTCTGGCGGCAAAAGATGCGACAAGCCTTCCCATCATCTGCCAGCTCTCTTACAGCGAGGACGGGCGCACCGTCACGGGCACCGATCCGCAGACGGCCGCCATCACCTTAGAAGCGCTCGGTGCCGACATCATCGGCGTGAACTGCTCGCTCGGCCCCAAGGAGCTCGTCCCCATCGTCAAGACTCTGGCAGAGAACTGCTCCGTTCCCATCAGCGTGCTGCCCAACGCCGGTATGCCGCGATTGGAAAACGGCAGAACCATCTTCCCCATGGGGCCTGAGGAGTTCGCCTCGTGGGGCGCAAAACTCGTCGCTGCCGGTGCAACGTACCTCGGTGGCTGCTGCGGCACGACGCCCGCGCATATCAAGGCACTCGCCGCTGCTGTCAAGGACTTGCCTCTCACCGAGCGCAAGAGCCCGGACAATCGCCTGCGTCTGACGAGCCGCAGCAAGACCGTCATCATCGACAAAGATCTCGCGACCACGCTGATCGGCGAGCGCATCAATCCGACGGGACGCAAGAAACTCGCCGAAGAAATCAAGAATGGTTCGCTCTTCTCTGTCAAGCGCGAGGCCATCGATCAGGTGCGTGCGGGAGCGCGCCTTCTCGATGTCAACATGGGCGTCGGCGGCATCGATCAAGTCAAGGCAATGCACGATGCCATTCGCGAGGTATCCCAAATCACCGATGCACCTCTCGCTATTGATACCAGTGATACCAAAACATTGGAAGCCGGACTCCGAGCATATCCGGGACGCGCTCTCATCAATTCCGTCAGCGCCGAAAAAGAGCGCATCGAAGAGTTCCTTCCATTGGCGAAAAAGTACGGCGCGGCCATCCTCTGCCTGCCCATCACAGAGGACGGCGTGCCGAAGACAGCGGAAGATCGTATCAATGTCATCAACGGTATCATCAAAGAGGCGAAGAAGAATGGTCTCAAAGATGGGGACTTCCTGCTCGACGCCCTCGTCATGACCATATCGGCCGATCAGAATGCCTGCCTCGAAGTATTGAATACCTTGCGCCTCTACCGCAAGCATTTCGGCTATCCGGCAACGATGGGGCTTTCCAACATCTCTTTCGGACTGCCGAACCGTCCTCTGATCAACAGCACCTTCTTCGCCATGTGCCTTGCCGCAGGACTCGACGCGCCGATCATGAATCCCTATGACGAGAAGATGCAGGAAGCCCTGATGGCGAGCGCAGCGCTCTTGGGAAAAGATCCGCGCGGCATCGACTTCAGCCGCAACGAAGTGAACCTCAAGACGCCAAAGAAGGCAGCCGAGGCCAAGCCCATGGAAGGCGATGTTCTCGCTGCCATCAAGCAAGCGGTCATCGACGGCGCTTCTGAGAGCATCGCCATGCTGACCGAGCGGGCGATACGCGAAGGTCATTCTTCGAATGAAATCACAGAGAAGGCTCTGACGGCCGCCATGAACGACATCGGCATCGACTTCGGAGCAGGACGCGTCTTCCTGCCGCAAGTTCTTCTGTCTGCCGAAGCGATGCGCGCTTCCTTCCAGAAAATCAAGGAACTTCTGCCCGCACAGCAGGAGGCGGACAAAGGAACGGTCGTCATGGCAACGGTCAAGGGCGATGTGCATGATCTTGGCAAAAATATCGTCTCCGCGCTCCTCTCGAACAGCGGCTTTAAGCTCATCGACCTCGGCAAGGATGTCGACGCTGATACCATTGTGCGCACGGCACTCGAAAAGGAAGCCGACATCGTAGGTCTGAGTGCCTTGATGACAACGACCATGACGCAGATCGACAAGGTCATCAAGAAACTGCGTGAAGCCGGTTCAGAGGCGAGAGTCATCGTCGGCGGCGCCGCCGTGACCGAAGACTATGCCACGAGCGCTGGCGCTGACGCCTATGCCAACGACGGTGTAAGCGCGGTCCAAATTGCCAAGGACTTCGTCGGCGAATAGAACGAGCATGTTTCACGTGAAACATGCAGCTATGGAAAAAGCACGATATTCCTGAACAATCAAAGGCAACGAAATCGATGTTTCACGTGAAACATCAAATACAAAAGAAGAAGCCTCCCACAAAGGAGGCTTCTTCTTTTGTATTTATGCCAAAACCTTGGCAAGGCGCATGTATTCGGGATCGAGCTTCTTCTTGTTCGTCACGGCATCGTGCAAGTCGATGGCGACGACGTTGCCGCGATGAAAGCCGAAGACGACGTTAGAAAGACCCGAGAGAATCGCCAGAGCCGCCTTCTCGCCAAGCTGGCTCGCCTTCACGCGGTCGATGACGGACGGCGTACCGCCGCGCTGAATATGACCGAGAACCGAAACGCGCGTCTCAATATCCGTGTGCTCGGCGATAAAGTTGCCGACCTCTATGCCGCTTCCTGCACCCTCGGCGACGACGACGAGGATGTAACGCTTGCCCTTCTTATAAGCTTCCTTGATCTCGTTGCTGATTTCTTCAAGATCAAAATCCTCTTCGGGCACGAGGATGTACTCAGCACCGCCCGAAATACCGCTCATCAGCGCGAGCCAACCGCAATGCCGGCCCATGACCTCAAGGACAACGACGCGTCGATGCGCCGAAGCCGTATCGCGCAGCTTGTTGATGGCATCAATGATCGTATTCGCCGCCGTATCGCTGCCGATCGTATAGTCTGTACCCCAGACATCATTGTCAATCGTCCCCGGCAGCCCCACGATGGGAATGCCGTGTTCTTCGCTCAAGAGCGACGCGCCGCGCAGACTGCCGTCGCCGCCGATGATGACGAGTCCTTCGATGCCCCTCGCCTTGAGCTTCTCATACGCCTCTGCACGACCCTCGGGCGTCATGAAACGATGGCAGCGAGCCGTGCCGAGGAACGTGCCGCCGCGCTGGATGATGTCACCAACATCCTTTCGTTCCATCTTGAACATCTCACCGTCCAAGATGCCGCGATACCCGTTATGTATACCCCACACTTCTGCACCTTCAAAGAGCGCCGTGCGCACGACGGCGCGAGTCGTCGCATTCATGCCGGGGCTGTCGCCGCCGCTCGTCAAAACGCCGATACAATTCAACATCGTAAAATCCCTCCCATACCCATGACGAAGAAGCCTCGCTTCCTCAATCAAAGTGAAACCTTTTCTACATCATACCACATTAGAGCTAGGAAATAAACGTACTTGACAAAAAAGAAAAGGAATGATACATTGAAAATGAGCTGCATAACTGACGGAAGTGGATGACCACAAGGGAGTGCAGCAGGAAAAGCCGACCGTCTGGGCAGCCGCAATGGCTCACTATGCCCACGGTCTTTTTTGATTGCACAACAACTCATACAAAGGAGAGAATCTGATGAAAGAACTCGAATTGAAATACGGCTGCAATCCGAACCAGAAACCCTCTCGTGTTTATATGGAAAACGGCGAACTTCCGTTCAAGGTCTTAAACGGAAAGCCCGGCTACATCAATCTGCTCGATGCCATGAACAGCTGGCAGCTCGTGCAGGAACTCAAGGAAGCGACCGGCCTTCCTGCAGCGGCATCCTTCAAGCATGTGAGCCCTGCAGGCGCCGCCGTCGCCGTTCCCCTGTCCGATGCACTGAAGCAAGCATACTTTGTCGAAGGGATCGAATTGTCTCCCGTTGCGACCGCCTACATCCGTGCGCGCGGCGCTGACCGCATGTCGTCGTACGGCGATTTCGTCGCTCTCTCCGACCCATGCGACGCCCAGACAGCTTCCTTCCTGCAGCGCGAGGTTTCCGACGGCATCATCGCGCCCGCCTATTCCGAAGCCGCCTTGGAGATTCTCAAGACGAAGCGCAAGGGAAGCTACCTCGTCATACAGATGGATCCTTCCTACGTTCCTGCAGAAAAGGAAACGAAGACCGTCTTCGGCGTGACCTTCGAGCAAAAGCGCAACGATGTCGCCATCACCGAAGACTGCCTGAAGGACGTCGTCACGAAAAATAAGGATCTGCCCGAAGAAGCCAAACGTGACCTTCTGCTCTCCCTCATCACCTTGAAGTACACCCAGTCCAACTCCGTTTGCTATGCCAAGGATGGGCAGGCAATTGGTATCGGCGCCGGCCAACAGTCACGCGTCCATTGCACGCGCCTCGCAGGAAACAAGGCCGATATTTGGTATCTGAGACAGAGCCCACAGGCTCTCTCCCTTCCCTTCAAAAGCGATGTGCGCCGCCCCGACCGCGACAATGCCATCGACGTCTACTTGTCCGACGAGTGCATGGATCTCCTCGGAACGGATGAATGGAAACGCATCTTTACGGAGAAACCTCCTGTATTCCTGTCCGATGAAAAAGCCAAGTGGCTCAAGACGGCAACGGGCGTCGCACTCGGTTCGGACGCTTTCTTCCCCTTCGGTGACAACATCGAACGCGCACATAAGAGCGGCGTTACCTACGTCGCCCAGAGCGGCGGATCAATTCGCGATGACAATGTCATTGAGACGGCAGATAAATACGGCATGTTCATGGCGATGACGCACATTCGTCTCTTCCATCATTGATACCAATACGAACCAAAGTATGCGAAAAGGCTGCTGCATGATGCAACAGCCTTTTCTTATGCCATCTATGGAATTTTACGCAACTTATCCACATTTTTATCCACATACGAACCAATTCATAGCGTATTTTGTGGATAAGTCTATATTAATACCACAAAGCTCACAGTCCAATATTCAGCATATCAAGAACATCCGACGCAGAAGGAATCGCTACACCGCCGATGCTCGAAGAGCTTTTCGCCTTTTTCACAACAGCATGGTATATGTCATCTTCGACACTGCCCGGCACGAGATTTTCCCAATTCTGCGAGCTGTAAGGACGCTCCTTGATGGCGTTCGACGGCCTGCCTGTGACCTCTAACTCGCAGAGGAACTGAATCTGCTTGCTCTTTGGATTGAGGTAATAATGCTCCAAATAGTACTTCCCCGCCTTGGCATCCTCCTCATCGGAGAAACTGTTCGGCTTGAGCTTCACCCAGACGTCGATCATGCGATCCTGACGGTTCGGGATAGGAACATTGCGCACGCTTCGCGTGTCCATATAGTAAATGAACGATTCGTCGCGGAAGATTTCCTGGAAGCGATCCTTCTCCTTACTCTTCTTGTTCTTCATCTTGACAGCGTCCTTGTTTGCCTGCACCGGCGCTTCCATCTTTTTTCCCTGCAAAGGAACTTTTGATTCATCGGCTTTCTTCTGTACGGACGGTTTCGTCTCCTCTTTCTTCTTGTTCGAGACAAGCGGCTTCTGCTCTTCCTCCCTCTTCTGTGGAACGGGTGTCACCGATGCTTTAGCCGCTTCTTCTATGGTTTTCTTAGTGTCGCTGTTCTCTGCTTTTTTATCCTCCTTTTTTACGGAGGTTTCCGCCTTCTTCTCCTGGAAGTCCTTTACCTCTTTCTTCTTTTCATCCTTCGCATTGCCATTCTCCTTGGCATTTTCCGCCTTCTTTTCCTGCTTCTCACCGGAATCTGCTGCTTTTTCTTGTGCGGCAAGATCCTCCATGCCGACATTGATGATATATGCCGAAGCTGTCGATCCAAACGTCAGACTGCCTGCTAAAAAAGTCATGCTTAGAGCAGCTGCCACCTTCTTCTTCCACACCTTAGAGCACCATCCTTTCAGAATCCTTCTCCTCTTATATCGTCTTTTTTCCTGTGTATCTTTAACGGCAACTCAAAGCAATGGTTCTTTCGCCGGCTTGCCTGCCTTGCGCGGATACGCTTTCGGCGTAGTCCTCTCCTTCTTTATGACGAGAACTGCACGCTTGTCCGAAAGGTCGGGCAAGGCGACGGGAATCGACTCTATCGCCCTCCCGCCGAGAATCTTGACGGCTCTTTCCGCCTCTTTTGCTTCCTCTTCCGAGTGAAGCCCCTTGAGGGCGATCGCCGTGCCGCCGATGCGCACGAAGGGCAGAAGATACTCGGCAAGGACGGGCAGACGCGCCACGGCGCGAGAGACGGCGATGTCGAAGCGCTCGCGCAAAGCGCTTTGACGCGCCGCTTCCTCCGCGCGTCCATGCAGGCACTCTGCGCCTTCCAAGCCCAGCGCCTCGACAACGGTTTCGAGAAAATGCACGCGCTTCTTCAAGGAATCGAGAAGCGTCAGCTGCAAATCGGGACGAACTATCTTCAGAGGAATGCCGGGAAATCCCGCGCCCGTGCCGACATCGATCAGACGCAGGGAATCCCTTTCCTCGATGCCTCGAAGCGCCGTCAGGGAATCAACGATGTGCTTGACGGCGACTTCCCGCGGTTCAGTAATCGCCGTGAGGTTCATCTTCGCGTTCCATTCGATGAGCAAACGATAGTAGATGCCGAACTTTTCGATCTGCTTTGCGTCGAGCGGCAGTCCGTAGCGAGCAGACGCTCTTTCCAACTCCTGCTCAAACATCGTCTTCTCTCCTCCTGCGGCGCTCCTGCTCCAGCCAGATCAATAAGACCGATATATCCGCAGGCGACACGCCCGATATGCGGCTCGCCTGTCCCACGGAAAGCGGACGGACGGCAGCGAGCTTCTCTCGCGCCTCGTCCCTTAGGCTCGGCACGAGAGCGTAGTCGAGATCGACGGGCAGGCGACGAGACTCCAGATGTTCCAAGCGCTCGACCTGTTCCTGCTGCTTCTTGATGTACCCTTCATAGCGAATGGCGATTTCCAGCTGCTCCTCGACCTCGGGCGCAAGGCGCTCCAAACCGAAGAGCGAAGCCAACTTCGCATAATCCATCTCCGGACGGCGCAAAAAATCGGCAAGCGACGTTGACGTGCGTATGGGCGCAAGTCCCGCCGATTCAAGACGAGCAAGATTTTCAACCGATGGATGAAGGACGGTATTCTCAAGCGTCTTCCTCGCCTCGATGATACCATTCTTCTTCTTCAGGAACTTCTGCCATCGATCCTCTTTGACAAGACCGATGGCGCGTCCCTTTTCCGTCAGGCGCAAATCGGCATTGTCCTGGCGAAGCAGCAGGCGATATTCGGCGCGAGACGTCATCATGCGGTACGGCTCCTCCGTTCCCTTCGTCACGAGATCGTCGATGAGAACGCCGATATAGGCCTCCGCGCGACTCAAGACAAAAGGAGCTTTGCCGCGGATATAATGCACGGCGTTGATGCCCGCCATCAAACCCTGCGCTGCCGCTTCCTCATAGCCCGAAGTGCCGTTCGACTGTCCTGCCGAGAAGAGTCCGCGAATCTTCTTGAACATGAGACTCGGCAGAAGCTGCAGCGGATCGATGCAGTCATACTCGATCGCGTAGCCCGGGCGCATGATGCGCGCCTTCTCCAAGCCCGGAATCGTGTGCAGGAAAGCCTCCTGCACATCGACGGGAAGGCTCGTCGACATGCCTTGCACATAGACTTCCTCTGTATGCCATCCTTCCGGCTCCAAGAAGAGCTGGTGGCGATCCTTGTCGGGGAAGCGGAGGATCTTCGACTCGATGGACGGACAATAGCGCGGGCCGATCCCCTCGATGATACCATTCGCCATCGGCGCCCGATCGATGTTCGCACGAATGATCTCATGCGTCTTCTCGTTCGTATACGTCAGATAGCATGGAAGCTGCTCGCGCGTCCTTTCCTCCGTCATGAAGGAAAAGCTCTGCGCCCCCTCGTCCCCGGGCTGCAGCTGCATCTTCGCATAGTCTAGGGAACGTGCATCAAGACGCGCAGGCGTCCCCGTCTTAAAGCGCATGATCTTGATACCATTCTCTCTAAGAGAGCGCGACAATTCCCCTGCGGCTCTCTGTCCATTCGGCCCGCCGCTCGTCGTATGCTCACCGATGACGATGCGCCCTTTGAGATATGTGCCCGTCGCGAGAATGACAGCACGCGCGAGATACGCTTCCCCCGTCTCTGCCACTATACCTCTCGCCTCTTTATCCTCGATGAGGATCTTTTCTGCCAGAAGCTGCCGGACTTCCAGTCCCTCCTGCTGCTCGCAGCGCTCCTTCATGCGAAACTGATAGGCTTTCTTGTCCTCCTGCGCGCGCAAAGCATGGACAGCAGGGCCTTTTCCCGTATTCAAAAGACGATACTGCAGAGCTGCCTCGTCGGCATTGATCGCCATAGCGCCGCCAAGCGCGTCGATCTCGCGCACGAGATGACTCTTTGCGGGACCGCCGATCGAAGGATTGCAGGGCATGAGTGCGATATTGTCCAAGGAAAGCGTCGCCAGAAGCGTGCGGCAGCCGAGATTCGCTGCAGCGAGCGCCGCTTCGACGCCAGCGTGCCCCGCACCGAGGACGATGATATCATATTCACCGGCAATAAACAAAGAAAGCCACCTCACTTGCCGACGCAGAAGCGTGAAAATATTTCATCCAATACGTCATCTCCCACCGTTTCCCCCGTGATCTCCCCGAGTTTTTCCAAAGAAGAGCGCAGATCGATGGAGATGAAATCGAGCCCCAGTCCCTGATCCATCGTGGAAATCGCGGCGGTAAGATGATCTGCCGCCGCTTCCAAAAGATTCTTCGTGCGCAGGTCGGCGACGAACGAGCCTTCCCCCAACCTTTCCTCACCGTCATAAACCTTTTCCAAAATAGCGGCCGCCAAAGGAGAAATCCCTTCCTCCTCCTTCGTCGTGATTTCAATCAGAGGAAGATGTGCCAAGTTTTGCAGCCGTTCGGTATCAAGAACGCGCGGCAGATCGCTCTTCGTCACGATGATGAGCGCATCCTTTCCCTCAAGCAAGGCGAGAATCTCCTCATCCTCCACCTCCAGAGGCCGAGAACCGTCAAAGAGAGCGAGCACGAGCGCGGCGCTTTTCACATGCGCACGCGCCTTCTCCACGCCGATGCGCTCGACGGCATCCTCCGTCGCCCGTATGCCTGCCGTGTCGATGATCCGCAAAGGCACGCCGCCAATATCGACATACTCCTCAATGGTATCACGCGTCGTTCCAGGAACGTCGGTGACGATGGCGCGATCTTCGCGCAGCAGGGCATTCAAGAGGCTCGACTTGCCTACATTCGGTTTTCCGACAATCGCCGTTTCCAAGCCGTCGCGCAGGATGCGTCCCGTATGCGCCGTCTGCACGATGCGGCGCAGCGATGCATGGAGAGCCGACACCTTTTCCCGCGCCTCCTCTACGACAATTTCATCGACGCCCTCCTCGGGAAAATCAATGACGGCTTCCAAATGGGCAAGGAGAGCCAAAATATCCTCTCGCATCGAGCGTATGCGCTCCGAGAAATGACCGGCCAGATGCCCCGCCGCCATTTCCAGCCCCTTTTCCGTCTTCGCCTGCACCACGTCCATGACGGCCTGCGCCTCGGCCAGATCAAGCCTGCCGTTCAAAAAGGCGCGTTTTGTGAACTCGCCTCGTTCCGCAGCCCGCGCTCCGTGACGATACGTCAATGCCAGAACCTCGCGCAGGGAAACAAATCCGCCGTGGCATTGCAATTCCACGACGTCTTCCTTCGTATAAGAATGGGGCGCACGCATGACGAGGCAAAGAGCCTCATCGACGAGGCGTCCATCCTCTCGCACGACTGTACCGTAGAGAAGATCCCGCGCTCCTGCGTCGGCGAGCTTCCTGCCGCCTGCAGCGCAAAACATGCGCGAAGCCGTCTCTATGGCAGAGGCGCCGGAAAGACGCACGATGCCGACGCCGCCTTCCCCGGCCGCTGTCGCAATGGCGCTGATCGTATCTGCCTGCTGCAATTCGTTCCCCCCTGCAAGGAAAGAAAAAGGCTGTCGCTCGCTGCAACAGCCCGATTTCAATCCAATCAATAATCCTCTTCACGCATAGAGCCGTCCATACGCGAAACGCGATGCTTCGGCTCAATGACGACCTTGCGAAAAGGCTCATCGCCCGCGCTGTAAGTCAAAACGCGATGATTCTCCTGCAGTGCAAGGTGAATGATCTTGCGCTCATGGCGGTTCATCGGCTCCAAGACGACGCGCTGGTTCGTGCGGCAGCAGCGCTCCGCCAAGCGCGCTGCCAGACGGTAAAGCGTCTCCTCGCGGCGCTCGCGGTAATCTTCAATATCGAGGATGATGCGCACGCGCTCCTCCGTCAATCCCTGGTTGGCCGCGAGATTGACGAGATACTGCAAAGCATCGAGCGTCTGCCCGTGCTTGCCGATGAGTATGCCGAGATTGTGCCCCGAGAGATTCAGCTCGATCGAATGAGGCCGATCCTTTCTCTCGATGGCGACTTCAAGATCCATTGCTCGAAAAATCTGCTGCAGGAAATCCTCCGCCTTTTTGATCGGCACTGCAGCATCTGCAGGACTCAAGAAATTGCGAACCTTCTCCTCACGAAAGCGCCCGGCAACTGAATCGGATGCGTAGGAACGTCTGCCCGAAGAGAACCGCTCGCGGCGCGGCTCAGAGTAAGAACGATTCTCCCTCGGAGGAGAGTAGGAAAAACCGCGATCCACAATGGTTTCCTGCCTGCCCGGCGTCGTATCATGAGAGACGGCGGGCGCACTTTCGGGGGCCTCGGACGACTCCTTCGTCAAAACAGGCGCCTCTTCCTTTTCCTCCGCACGCTCTTCTTCCCGTTCCTCACGGCGCTCCTCAAGAACTTCTTCCCGCTTTTTTTGCGGCAAAGTTTCCTGCGGCTGCGGCAAAGGCTCTTCCTTCGCCGTCACGCGCACTTTCGCCGCACGCTTTCCAATCAGACCAAAGAAGCCGTTCGACGGCTCCTCGATGACCTCCACCGTGCAGCGATCTTTCGGGAGACGCAGGGCGAAGAGTGCAGCTTCAATCGCTTCTTCCACCGTCTTTCCGGTTCTTTCCACGAAATCCGCCATATCAGGCAACTCCTTTCTTTCCCGTGACGTCCTCGTTTCGGTACATCCACCACTGCTGCACGATCTGCACGAGGTTCATCGTCACCCAATAGAGAACAAGTCCCGAAGCGAAATTCAAGCTGATCCAGCCGATGAAGATCGGCATGACGATCATCATGATCTTCATCTGTTGATTCGTTTCCGTCGAAGTCTGTTTCTGCACGAACCACGTCGAAAGTGCGGAAAGCACCGGCAATATATAGTGCGGATCGGGCTCGGAAAGCGACGCGAGCCACAGAAAGGACGGCGTCCCCGAATACGCGTAGCCCTGCAGCGCATAAAACATGCCCATGAGAATCGGCATCTGTATGAGGAGCGGCAGGCATCCCGCGAGAGGATTTACGCCGGCTTCTTTATACAGCTCGCCGATCTTCTGCTGCATCATCTGCGGATTGTCCTTATACTTTTCCTGCAGCTTCTTCATCTTCGGCTGCAGTTCCTGCATGCCCTTCATCGAGCGAACCTGCTTGACCGTCAGAGGATAGAGGCATACCTTGATGAGGATCGTCAGCAAAATGATGGCAATCCCATAATTTTCAAAACCGAAAAGACCTGTAAACGCATACAGATTTTCCAACATGAACTGAATCACCGCAATGACGGGATGAAACAGCGACGATAAAAACTCCAAATCACCACATCCTAATTTTCCTATGGTACAGGGTCGTAGCCACCCTTATGAAAAGGATGGCAGCGCAGGATCCTCTTGATGGCAAGGAAACTGCCCTTTGCCGCCCCATATTTTTCAACAGCAATCATTGCATACTCCGAGCATGTCGGAATATAGCGGCACGAAGGCGGCTTCAAAGGAGAAAGAAAGCCGCGATAAAAGCGAATGAGCAGCAGAATCACGACTTTCATCTGCCGCGCCTTCTCTCTCTTTTAGAAACCTCTTTGTCTCCTGCCATGATTCCGGCTTTCCTTCCCAAAGCGAGGAAAGCTTTTTCCAAGTCCTGGCATTTGATGTCGAGAGCCGCCTTCCTGCCCACGAGCAGGAGGGAAAAACCCTCCTCGATTTCAACCTGATGCAGACGATAAGACTCGCGGAGCAATCTCTTGACCCGATTGCGCTTCACGGCATTGCCGAGCTTCTTGCCTGCGGCAAAACCGACTTTTCCTTGGAGTCCATGCGAACGAAAGACATAAAGCACGAGAAATCTGTTTGAATACGATTTTCCGCGGGAATAAACAGCCTGAAAATCCTTCCTCTTTTTCAAGATGCGGCTTCTAGGCAGACCCAACATGCAAGAACCCTTTCATTAAAAATCAAAATGCTTTGTCATTTCATGAAAAAAGGTCACCGGAGTGACCTAGCGAGTGCTTATGCAGACAATTTCTTTCTGCCCTTTGCGCGCCTTCTCTTCAGGACGAGACGGCCGCCTTTCGTCTTCATACGCTCGCGGAAACCATGCGTCTTCTTGCGCCAATGGTTATTCGGCTGATACGTCATCTTCATTCAGATCCACCTCCCAAAAGAATTCTATAAATCGTCGATACATCGAGCGATTCATTCAGTCAAAATGCAAAAGAGCACAAAATGCCCCTACTATCGCTTTTAACTACGCTAAATTATAGCCCAGAGACAATCGAGTGTCAAGGATTTTCCATGGTTTGCGCGGAGAAGCCGTGCATTTTCCTGTCCTTCTTGTGGATAAACGAGCCTTTCCTCTTTTTAGGAACGAATTGCCTGTTGATAACTCTTTTGCAGTCTGCTAAGATATTCATAGCCAATTGACCATTTATACACAGAGATATGCACATTATCCACAGGCAGAGGAGATATTTCCACAAGAGTTTTTATCCATTTCCTTCATTATATAAAGGGAAATATTTTTTCCGCCTGATTGCACGTCGTTCCTGCCATTTCCCCTGCGTGCGCCGTCCCTCTTTTTTTACATTTTATCCACAGTATGTGAATAAAAATGTGGATAAAATGCACGCAAATTATACACATGTGCATGAAATTTGTTGACAAGAAAGGACAGATCCATGGAACAATTCGAACTGCAGGCGATTTGGGAGCAAATCCTGCAGAAAGTTCTCGAACAGCGCTCATTGACGGAACTTGCTCTCAACGACTGGCTGCGCCCCGTAAAGCCACTTTCCCTTTCCGACACCACTCTCGTGCTCGGCGCACCGACATCGCTCGCCAGAGAATGGATTGTAAAACGTTACATTCCTTTTCTGGAAGACGCCGTACTCGATATTGCAAAGAAAAAACTCAAGATCGAAATCAAAAACCTCAACATCGAACCTGCCCCAAATTCTCCTCCTGTTCAGGAAACGCTTCTGACGGAAACGGACACGAATTCTTCCCCGCAGGAAGTCAAGGATACAAAAAAAATTCCCGTTTCGTCACAAAATACAGAGCCAAAAAAAGAAGACGGCAGCCGCGCCTATGAAACGCCGGGCATGATTGCTCCCGGCGACGCCTCGTCCTTGAACTCGCACTACACCTTCGACACCTTCGTCACGGGCAATTCCAACCGCTTCGCCCATGCGGCTGCGCTCGCCGTCGCCGAATCGCCGGGCAGAGTATACAACCCCTTCTTCATGTACGGCGGCGTAGGACTCGGCAAGACACATCTCATGCACGCCATCGGACACAAGATCCTCGAAAAATTTCCCCAGATGCGCGTCCTCTACATTTCGAGCGAAAAGTTCACGAATGAACTCATCAACTCCATCCGAGACGGCAATCCCGAATCCTTCCGCCAAAAATACCGCAATATCGACGTTCTGCTCGTCGACGACATCCAATTCCTCTCGAAGAAGGAGCACACGCAGGAAGAATTCTTCCATACGTTCAACACGCTGCACGACGCCAACAAACACATCATCCTGTCGAGTGACCGTCATCCGCGCGAGATTCAAACGCTTGAAGATCGTCTGCGCTCACGCTTTGAATGGGGTCTCATCACGGACATTCAGGCGCCCGATCTCGAAACGCGCATAGCGATTCTCCGAAAGAAAGCCGCACTTGAGCACCTCGACGTGCCGAACGACGTGATGTTCTCCATCGCCAACCGCATCGACAACAACATCCGCGAGCTGGAAGGCGCATTGACGAGGGTCGTCGCCTACGCCTCACTGACACAGCAACCCGTCACGACGTCCCTTGTCAACGAGGCTCTCGCCAATATCTTCCCAGAGGAAAAGACGCGCGAAGTGACCATGGAACTCATCCAGGAAGTCGTCGCTTCCTACTTCAAGCTGCGTCTCGATGACCTGCACGGCAAGAAGCGGACGAGAAACCTCGCCATGCCGCGCCAGATTGCCATGTACCTGTGCCGCGAGCTGACGGGAAACTCCCTGCCGCAAATTGGCAATTCCTTCGGCGGGCGCGACCACACGACGGTCATACATGCCTGCGAAAAAATCGGCAAAGAACGAAAAGAGGACAGCAAACTTGACCGCACGATCGAGCAGCTAATGCAACGCATCGAAAGCCTCTGAACCATTCTCTGTCACGTCCGTGCATAACCCTGTGGAAAAGCACCGTGAAATCCTGTGTCCAATATGTGCACAATTTCCATCTTCGTTTTCCCCTGTGGAAATGTGGATATTCCAGTACGCCTTATCAACATCTTTCCCACAAGGCTTCTCCATTGGTATCAAAAGCAGCAGAAGCCTTTTCCACATTTCCACAGCCCCTACTACTATTACGGCTATGCTTTTCTATATTCTTGTACTATAAGTCAATAAGGTGCATCCCACAAAAACGACTCATCAAAAAGGAGAACCCCATGAAATTCACCTGCCATAAGAATGAACTCGCTCAAGCGATTCAACTCGTTTCCAAAGCCATTGCCAACAAACCTCAGACACCGATTCTCTCAGGCATATATATGGAGGCCACAAACAATCAAGTGGAACTTCATGCCACAGACAATGAAATGGGCATCATCAGCATCATCCCTTCCGAAGTGGAACAGGAGGGAAAACTTGTCCTATCGGGACGCTACATGCAGGAGGTCATTCGACGCCTGCCTGGAGAAACCGTCACAATCTCCCAAGAAATCGACGAAAACATCAGCAAGATCCAATCGGCTGCTTCCAACTTCACACTTCTTTCCATGCCGGCCAATGACTTTCCGACGGTAAAGCGTCTGGAAGACGGCATCCGTTTCAAAATTCAGGACAACGTGCTTCGAGATATCATCAAGAAGACGGTCTTCGCCTGCTCGACAGATGAAGCGCGTCCTGTCTTTACCGGCTGCCAGATGGAAATCAACGGAGAAACTCTGAAGATGGCGGCGACGAACACGCATCGTCTCTCTGTAAAAAAAGAGGTGATTGCAAACCTTTCGGGCGATCTTCATATCATCATTCCCGCAAAAATACTCAATGAGCTTTTGCGCGCCTTGAATTCCGACATGCCCATCGAGGTTGACGTCTGCTGCTCGTCGAACCAAGCGAGCTTCCAGTTCGAGAACGTCGTATTGATGTCCCGTCTGATCGAAGGGCAATTCCCAAATTATGACAGCGTCATACCGAAAAACTTCGCTACGACGGTAACGCTCGACACGGAAGACTTCCTTGCCGCTGTCGACCGCGTATCCTTGATCTCGCGCTCCGCCGACTACAATATCATTCGCCTGGAATTTGGCGGAAATCAAGTTCATATCTCGTCGAACAGCCCTGATATAGGAAAGGCCGATGAAATCGTCGCTGCTTCCATCGATGGCCCTGATGTCAATATCGCCTTCAATGCGAAATATGTCACTGACGTTTTGAAGAACATCAATAGCAAAAACTTTCGTTTTCTCTTGAATCAAAGCCTGCAGGCGGCAGCTGTGCGCGAGGAGGACAATCCCACTTTCGTTTATATCGTTACGCCTGTGCGCACGCAGAATTGATGTGTGATGAAAGCAAAGAGCCTCCGTCTGAAATGTTTTCGCAACTATGAAGAGCTTGACCTCAGTCTGTCTCCCAATATCAACGTCTTTCTTGGCGAAAACGCGCAGGGAAAGACGAATATTGCGGAGGCTCTTTACTATGCGGCGATCGGTCGTTCGCATCGAACGAATGCAGATGCCGATCTCATCGCTTGGGATGCTCCTGCAGCGAAAATTGAGCTTCTTTTTGAGCGTCTTGACGTGGAAAATACGCTGGAATTTCAATTTCAACGCGGCAGACGCCGTTCCATCCGCAAGAATGGCGAGCCGATCAAAACGAAGGAGCTTTTCGGCGTATTCAATGCCGTCCTCTTCTCCCCCGAGGATCTCTTTCTGATCAAGGGGGCGCCCGCTGAGAGAAGACGCTTCCTCGACGGGGAAATCTCCCAGGCAAGCCCCGCCTACGGCCATGAACTGATGCAGTATACGCGGATTCTCACGCAAAGGAACAGCCTGTTGAAGAAGATTCGGGAGCGCCGTGCGGGAAAGGAAATGCTTTCCCTCTGGGATGAGCAGCTTGCCAAAAGTGCCGCGCATATCGTCGAGAAGCGTTTTCTCGCCGTCAAAAAGCTCAACATGCTGGCAAACCTCATGCAAAGGCGTATTTCTGCAGGGAAAGAGAATCTTTCCCTTTCGTATGAGCTTTGCGGTGCAGAGGAAGAGCCGCCTTGCGTGACAGAGGAGCTTGTTCCATGGTATAATAAGAAGTTGGAGGAGTCCTTGGATCTTGACGTCCTGCGCGGCTCGACGAGCGTCGGCCCGCAGAGGGATGATATCCGGCTTGAAGTGAACGGCGTCAACCTTCGCTCTTTCGGTTCACAGGGGCAGCAGCGCACGGGCGTCCTCGCCCTGAAGCTTTCCGAATTGGAGTTTCTTCGCTCAGAGACGGGAGAATATCCAGTGCTTCTGCTCGATGACGTCATGAGCGAGCTGGATGGCACGCGCAGGGAGAAACTCCTGGGCTTCATCGGCAGAGAGCATATACAGACCTTGCTCACGGCGACGGATGCCGCATATCTGCCGGAAAAATTTATGGGAAATATCTTCCATGTGCGAGCAGGAAAGATATTTTTTTGATATTGTATAGAATATATTTCCATATGGTATCAGAAAAAATCCTTACTTTTGGGAAAGGCAGACCATGAAACGCTCCTATCGCCGCAATCCCGGCATGGAAAAAATCAATCAGGTGATACCAAAAAGCATCCATGCGCTGGGCAAGAAGATCGAGCGCACCTATCAGGAGCGCTTCGTCCTCGCGCGTTGGCCGGAAATCGTCGGTGAAGGCATCGCCGCGCACGTCCAGCCGATTGGCATAGAAGGCGAAAAGCTCTTGCTCCATGCCTCTGTGCCCGCCTGGCGCAACGAGATCACGCTCATGCAGATGACGATACTCGCGCGCTTCAATACCTTCGCAGGTTTCGAGATGGTGAAGGAACTCGCCTTTTCATGGAAAAAAGACGACGTCGCCCTCTTTCAGGCTTCGGGGCGTGTGCAGGCAGAAGAAGCCGACGAGCAGGAAGCATACCGAAAGGCTCTGCGGGAGATGACATTGACCGAGGAGGAGCAGGAAGCGTGCGAAAAAAGCGTTTCTCTCGTCGGCGAGGAACGTCTGCGAAGGAAACTTCGTCATATTTCTCTGAGGCGAAAGAAGCGTGAGAAAGCGCTGCGTGTGCTCGGTGAGAAGCCTTGTCCTCAATGCGGCAAGCTGTTTTCCGGCGAAGGGATGTGCCCTTCCTGCACCTGCAGGGAGCGGCGCGAAAGACGACGCTCGATCCGCCGCCATTTGCTCGATCTTCCGTGGGCGCGCTATGCAGATATCAAAGATCATCTTCGCTGCACGCCCGCCATGGTCGCTTCCGAGCGTACGCGTCTCGTGCAGGAGCTCGCCCGCCGCATCGAATTCGGCGATTGGGAGAGTCTGGAGGCGAAGACGCTCGTCATGCTCTACCGCTCGCTGCGGCCGGAGCAGCTCACGGAAGACATCGTGCGCCGCACGCTTTACGATCTTCGCCGCGAGATGGCAGAAGGAACGGTGTTCCGTCCCTTCCCAAAGCGTTCGGAGGTCATGAAAAAGACGGCAAAAAGGGGAGCGAAGAGCGGGGAGGGATTCCATGTATCTGCACCTAGGCGATGACAGCTTGGTTGCCGTTTCCAGCATATTGGCGATTCTTGATATAGAGATATATCGAGAGGCGTCCGGGAATTCTCTCTGGAAGAAGGATATTGCGAAGAGTGCCGCGATGAGAAAAGAGCCGCGTTCCGTCATCGTTACGGATGAAGGGCTTTATTTCTCGGTGATTTCCGCGCAGTCCTTGAAAAGGCGTATACAATCACCCGCTTATGGAGTGAACCTGCATGATTTTGCAGTGCAGGCATAGATGTTTTGAGGAATGATGGAGGGACAATATAGAGATGGAAAAAGAGAAGGATGCGCTCCAAAAAGCACTCGACCGCGCCGAGCAGGATGCGGCCGAGGAGAAGCTGCGCGAAGAGCAAGCGGCGAAGTTTGCCGAGGAAGTGCGCGACGATGACCTTGATTTGGAAAACGTCGAAATCCACAAGGATATGGACAGCGCTGACGTCACGGCGGTTGACGGCGACTACGGCGCCAATCAGATTCAGATTTTGGAAGGCCTGGAAGCCGTAAGAAAGCGCCCGGGCATGTACATCGGCAGCACGTCGGAGCGCGGCCTGCATCATCTCGTCTACGAGGTAGTCGACAACTCGATCGATGAGGCTCTGGCCGGCTATTGCGACCATATTGACGTGACGATTGAAAAGGACAACAGCATCACCGTTGTCGACAATGGGCGAGGCATCCCCGTTGACATGCACGAGAGCGGCAAGCCTGCGGTCGAGGTCGTCCTGACCGTCCTGCACGCGGGCGGCAAGTTCGGCGGCGAAGGATACAAGGTGTCGGGCGGCCTGCACGGTGTCGGCGTCTCTGTCGTCAATGCGCTCTCCACGTCGATGGACGTCGAAGTCAAGCGCGACGGCAAGATCCACAGCATACGTTTCGAGCAGGGCGTGACAGCCGCTCCTTTGACGGTCATCGGCGAGACGGAAAAGACGGGAACGAAGGTTCACTTCGTCCCCGACCCTGAGATCTTCACGGTGACGCAGTACAGTTTTGACACCTTGAAGCATCGTCTGCGCGAGCTGGCTTTTCTGAATCAGGGCATCACGATCCGTCTCATGGACAAGCGCGGCGAGGGGCGCGAGGAGTCGTACTTCTATGAGGGCGGCATTCGCTCCTTCGTTGAGCATCTGAACCGCAAGAAGGAAGTCATTCATCCGACGCCGATCTACTTCAATGGTATCAAGGATGATACCGTTGTGGAAATCGCCATGCAGTACAACGACAGCTACATGGAGAATATCTACAGCTTTGTCAACAATATCAACACTGAGGAAGGCGGCACACATCTCGCGGGCTTCAAGATCGCTCTGACGCGGGCGGCGAACGACTTCGCGCGAAAGCAGGGGATATTGAAGGACAAGGACGGCAATCTCTCGGGTGAGGACGTCAGAGAAGGCTTGACCTGCGTCATCAGTCTCAAGATACATGAGCCGCAGTTTGAGGGGCAGACGAAGACGAAGCTCGGCAATTCCGAGGTGCGCGGCATTGTCGATTCCATCGTGACCGAGGGACTGACCGAGTATTTCGAGGAAAATCCCGCCATCACGAAGAAGGTCATCGAGAAGGCGATCATGGCATCTCGCGCGAGGGAAGCCGCGCGAAAGGCGCGTGAGCTGACAAGGCGCAAGAATGCGCTCGAAGTGTCGAGCCTGCCCGGAAAGCTCGCGGACTGCTCGATCAAAGATCCCGAGCAGGCGGAAATCTACCTCGTCGAGGGCGACAGCGCCGGCGGCTCGGCGAAGCAGGGACGTGACCGCCGCTTCCAGGCAATCCTGCCCTTGCGCGGCAAGATCCTGAACGTCGAGAAGGCGCGTCTTGATAAGATCTTCGCCAATGCCGAGATCCGCACGATGATCACGGCCTTTGGCACGGGCATCAGCGACGACTTTGACATCGCGAAACGTCGCTACGGCAAGATCATCATCATGACCGATGCCGACGTCGACGGATCGCATATCCGCACGCTCCTCCTGACCTTCTTCTACCGCTACATGAAGCCGCTCATTGAGCGCGGCCACGTCTACATCGCGCAGCCGCCGCTCTACCAGATTCGCAAGGGCAAGAAGCACTGGTACACCTACAGCGACGACGAGCTGGCGCAGAAGCTCAACGAAGTCGGCAGGGACAACGCGACCGTGCAGCGCTACAAGGGCCTCGGCGAGATGAATCCCGAGCAACTTTGGGAAACGACGATGGATCCCGAAGGCAGGACGATGCTCCAAGTGCGCATGGAGGACGCTGAAGAAGCCGACGAGCTTTTCACGATCCTCATGGGCGACAAGGTGGAGCCGCGCCGCCAGTTTATCGAAGAGCACGCCAAGCACGTGAGAAATCTCGATATTTAAGAGTGTATAGAGAAAAAACGGAATCTATTCCTCTGAAATTATGATATAATGATAAAGAAGGAATAGATTCCGTTTTTTATTATCACAAGGAGAATATCATGAAACTGATCGAGCGTGCATCTTATATGGATTTCCTGCAGCGCAATCGTGAGCGTCCGATCATCAAGGTGGTATCGGGTGTGCGCCGCTGCGGTAAATCCACGTTGTTTTCCCTCTACCAGCATCATTTGCTGCAAGACGGCGTGACAGAAGAGCAGATTCATGTCATCAACTTCGAGAATCTGGAATTTGAAGACCTGCAAGAGTATCATGCTCTGTACCGCTATGTATGCGAAAGGCTCGTGCCGGGAAAGTGGAATTACGTCTTTCTCGATGAGATACAACATGTGCCGCAGTTTGAAAAGGCCGTGGACAGTCTCTTCATCAAGGAAAAAGTGGATATCTATATCACGGGATCGAACGCTTATTTCATGTCGAGCGATCTGGCAACCTTGCTTTCCGGCCGCTATGTGGAACTTCGTATGCTTCCTTTGTCCTTTCGTGAATTCTGCAGCCGCGAGATGCTGCAAGAAAGGTTCAGTCTGCGGGAGCTGTACGAAAAGTATACGAGAGAAAGTTCCTTTCCCTATGCCATGCAGCTTGACGGACGAGAGAAGGATATCAACGAGTACATGCAAGGCATATACAGCACGATTCTTTTGAAAGATATCGTGGCGCGTCTGCGCATTGCTGACGCCAAGATGCTCGAAAGCGTTACGAAGTATCTCTTCCTTCATGTAGGAAGCCTGCTTTCTCCCAAGAAGATAGCGGATTCTATGACGAGTGCGGGAAGAAAGATCGACGCCAAGACGGTGGAGCGATACTTGCAGGGCTTGCAGGACGGACTTCTCGTCTATCAAGCTGATCGCTTTAACCTTGTCGGCAAGGAAGTGCTGCGCATCAATTCAAAATACTATGTGGTCGACGTTGCCATGCGCTTTTTCCTCATCGGCAGGAAGGGGCAGGATACGGGGCATGTACTGGAAAATATCGTCTATTTGGAGCTTCTGCGGCGTGGTTATCGCGTCTACGTCGGTGCTCTGCCGAGCGGCGAAGTCGACTTCGTAGCGCAGAATGAAAAAGGTCATGTCTACATCCAAGTGGCAGAATCGACCCAGCAGCCGGAGGTCTTGGAACGTGAGCTGAAATCCTTGCGCTCGATCAAGGATAATTACCCCAAATATCTTCTGACCTTGGACGAAGTGAATGCGACGGCGGATTACGACGGCATAAAGAAGAGGAATGTCCTGCGCTGGTTATTGGAAGAGGACTGAAATAGGGCTGTGCCGACATCCCCACGACGTCGGCACAGCCCTATTTGCTGGATAACTCTTCCCTATATCTCGATCTTGTGCATATCTCTCGCCTGCTGCATCTTTCCCGCCAAGTTTTCGAGCGCGGTTCCTGAAGCAGCTTCGACGGCGGCGAGGACGACGCCCTCGACGAGTGGGGCGTCGATGAGCTTCAGACGGCGGTCTGACATGGATTCGAGAACCATTTCCGCCGTCATGACGGCGCTTCCCATATCCATGAAGAGGGCGACGCCGTCGTCCGTATAGGACTTGTCGATGGCGGCGGCGATCTTCTCATAGCTTGTGCCGAGGCTGCCGTCCTCCGTGCCGCCGGCGGCGACGATCGTTACATCGCGTGCCATCATTTTGGCGACTTCGGCGACGCCTTCCGCAAGTTTTTTGCTGTGGGAAACAACGACGATGCTGAACATGATGCTCGCCCCCTTACATGGCGTCTGCCATAGCACGCAGCATGAAGGAGGAAGATACAGCGCCCGGATCTCTGTGGCCGAGACTGCGCTCGCCGAGGTAACTCGCGCGTCCCTTGGTGGCGACGAGATCCTTCGTGCGCTCCGCGCCCTTTTCGGCGGCGACGGCGGCGGCTTCCAAGGCTTCCTTGAGTGTCTTCTTCGCTTCTATGGCTTCACGCATGGCACGTTCGGCAGGGCAAAGGGCGTCGAGCATGGTCTTCTCCCCGATGGTCGATTTACCGCGCATCTTTATGCCCGCGACGGAGGCGGAAAATGCTGTGAGAAAGTCTTCGGCGGAAAGATCCATCTTTCCCTTGAGCGCATCGCCCGCCTTCATGAAAGCCGTGCCGTAGAGGGGGCCTGAAGCTCCGCCGACACTCGATACGATGGCCATGCCGATGCCCTTGAATATGGCGCCGCTGTCCTTTCCGATGAGCGAAGGAAGTTTTTCCATCACGGTTTTTGCGCCGCGCGCCATATTGATGCCATGATCTCCATCGCCGATGGCGCTGTCGAGCTCGGTCAGGACATCCTTTTCCGCTTCGATTTTTTCGGAGATCGCTTTCATGATTTCCAGCAGCTTTTTCGTATCCATACATTGCCCCTTCATTCTTTGTTCCGTTTCAAAGAGTTGTTTCCAGTTTATTTTTTCCAGGCAAGCGTATCGGCTTTGGCGTCGTAGAGGCGCTTCATGTCCTCGTCAAGACGCAGGAGCGTCAGGGAGAATCCCGCCATCTCAATGGCTGTCATATAGTTGCCGACCATCGTGTCGTATATCTTGACGCCCTTTTCCTTCAAGTAATCCTGCACGAAGTTGTTGATGATGTAAAGTTCCATCAAGGGGGTTGCACCCATGCCGTTGACGAGGACGACGACCTCCTTGCCGGAGTAGTCAAGGTCGGCAAGGATGGGATCAAGGAGTCTTTTCGCCGCTTCGTTGGCCGAGAGCATCTTCTCACGGCTCGTGCCCGGCTCACCATGGATGCCGATGCCGATCTCAACTTCGTCTTCTGCGAGCGTAAAGCCGTGCTTTCCGGCAGCGGGAACGGTGCACGGGGCGATCGCCATGCCCATCGAGCGGACGTTCTTGATGACATTTTCGGCACACGCTTTGACTTCGGTGAGGGAGGCGCCCTCTTCGGCACGAGCCCCTGCGATCTTATGGACAAAGATCGTCCCGGCGACGCCGCGCCTGCCTGTCGTATAGAGGCTGTCCTTGACGGCGACATCGTCGTTGACGATGACGTAGTCGGCGTTGACACCTTCATCCTTCGCCATGTCAATCGCCATTTCGAAGTTCAGAACATCGCCCGTATAATTCTTGACGATCGCGAGGACTCCCGCCTCGGTGGCGATGGCCTTGATTCCCTCATAAATCTGATCGGGCGTCGGCGAGGTGAATACGGATCCTGCCACGGCGCAGTCGAGCATGCCGCTGCCGACGTAGCCGCCATGCGCCGGCTCATGACCGCTGCCGCCGCCGGAGACGAGCGCGACCTTGCCTTCCTTTTTCGGTGTGCGTACGATGATGTTTCCTTCGTCTAGCTTCCGGAGCTTTTTCGGTGCTGCCTTGGCGAGGCCTTCGATCATCTCGCGCTCGACATCGTCCACCTTGTTGATGAGCTTTTTCATCGATGTACCGCCTTTCTCTTTTGTCATCCTATATTGCAAAGCCGATATGGTTCGTATCGATCATCTTTGAAATGCACTGCAATCAAGCGAATCAAAGCCGTCAAGCAAGCTTCTGACCTTTTCGGCGATGACGCGAACGCCACCCTTTTTTCGGCTCTCGATGTTCAGCGGCATGTTCGGGTCGTGCAGCGACATGCGCAGGAGCGCCCAGCCGTTGGGGAATACGAGACGCACGCCTTCGTAGGATGGTTCGGCCATCTTGATGCCGTTCTCCTTGGCACGTTGTGTGACGGCCTCAAGCACATCCGCCGCATAGCTGCGGGCATCTTCGACTCCTACGATCTTCAAGCGATATTCGCGCGCTTCCAACGGGTGCGCGAGCTTTTCAATGAGCGAGTGAAGCGTGCGCCCATCTCTCTTCGCTTTGGCTGCTGCGATGAGGAGTTTCACGGCGAGGTACGCGCCGTCGTCGAGATAGTAGTTCTCGGAAAGTGCGCCATGCCCCGAGGTCTCGATGGCAAGCGGTGATACCGTTCCTTCTTCGTTGAGGCGCATACATTCGTTGATGACGTTCTTGTAGCCGCGCTTGAAGCGATGGTGATGGAGGTGAAGCTCGTTTTCCAAAAAGTCGGTCAGCTCGTCGGAAGTGATCGAGTCCGTGACGATCGTCGACTTCGGATAGTCGGGCGCTAGGATGGCCGCCATCATGGCGATGAGCGCATTGCGGTTGATTTCTTCGCCCGTGGGCAGGACGGCGCTCATGCGGTCGACATCGGTATCAAAGATCAGGCCGAGATCGGCATGGTTTTCGAGGACGGCTTCCTTAATGGCGGCCATCGCTTCGCGGTTCTCGGGGTTCGGAATATGGTTCGGGAACATGCCGTCCGGCTCTAAGTAGCGGCTGCCCGTAGTGTCTGCTCCCAGCGGGGCGAGCACCTTCGTGGCAAAGAAGCCGCCGCTGCCGTTGCCGGCGTCGACTGCGATGCGCATTCCGGCAAGAGGCTTCTCCTCGGGCGCAGCGGAAAGCCCCTCGCGAATCTTCTTCTGCAGATGAGCGGCATAAACGGAGATGAGGTCAAACTTCTCAGCTTCTTTTTCGTCTCCTTGAACCAAGGGATTCTTCGAGGCGTAGGAAAGAACCTGCTTGATGTCGCTCGCTTCGAGTCCGCCATTTTTTGTGAAGAACTTCATGCCGTTTCGGTTGTAGGGCAGATGGCTCGCCGTGATCATGATGGAGCCGTCGGCCCTTGTCTCATCGAAGAGGATGGACATGAACATCGCGGGCGTGGAAGAAAGGCCGCAGTCGAGCGCTCGGACGCCGCGGGAAAGAAGAGCGGCGAGTATGGCACGCTTCAGGCAGGGAGCGGAAATGCGCGAGTCGTGTCCGACGGCGATCGTCATTTCCTGCGCTTTCCTGCCGATCTTCTCTTCAAGGAAATCTACGAAGCCGTTCGCGATGCGGCCTGCGGCCTCTTCCGTCAGATTGACGGGCTCGTCGGCGACGCCGGATACGGCAACGCCGCGCACGTCGCTGCCGTTCTGCAATTTCATCCATTGTTTTTCCGCAATCATGGCAATCCCCCCATGGTGCATTCCATTTTCTTCAGGGTATATTATACCATATTTTTTGAATAATTTGCGTTTTTTATTCTGTCATTTATCATTCGTACCAAAAAATTCTTCTTCGGCCGCTATGCAAAGAGCATGATAAATCGGCAGATGAAGTTCCTGTATGCGGTACGTTTCTTTGTCGGGAACGGCGAGGAGAATGTCGGTCAGAGCACGCAGTTTGCCGCCGCCCATGCCCGTCAGAGAGATGACGGAGATGCCGAAAGCGCGTGCGACCTGTGCGGCATAGAGAACATTCTGCGAATTGCCCGACGTGCTGATGGCGAGAAGGACGTCGCCCTCCCTGCCAAGACCGAATACCTGCTGGGCGAAGACGAGATCGGGCGCCTGATCGTTGGCAAACGCCGTGCCGAGGGCAATTTGGTTGACGAGGGAAAGAGCGGGCAGGGCTTCCTGCAGGTTCTCGATGAGGTACGCCGCATCTTCGGGGCAGGCGTCCATGAGCTTCTGCCTCTTTTCCTCGCCCAGGTGGCGCGGCAGCAGGAAGCCCTTCATCAGCTCTCCCGTGATGTGCTCGGCGTCGGCTGCGCTGCCGCCGTTGCCGCAGATGAGCAGTTTGCCGCCTTTTCTGTAGCAGTTGATAATCGTTTCGACAGCGGCTTTCAGCGGCTCTTCCATGGGAGCGAGCACAGGATAGCGCTCGATCAGATGGTCGATCGTGGCGAGTGTCGTTTCTTTGGCCATATTTATCCCCCTCCTCTATGCGTTTTTCTTCTTGTGGAAATGCTTCCAGCCGATTCGTGCAAGGAAAACGGCGGCGACGAGCAGGGCGATTCTCCAAGCTGCCTTGAAGATATTGTCGCTCACGCTTTCTGTCGCGTCTGCCGCCTTGTCCCCATTGTCGTCTCGTGCCGCCTCCTGATAGCGCTTCGTCGGCGTAGGGCAAGACGCTGCGTGTGCGACGGAGGCAGTGGAAATATATGCTGTGTTTGCGCCCGCAACAAAGATAGGAGCCATGCCGCCGGCAAAAGCTCCCATCATGAGTGCAGCAATGATTTTTTTTCGGGAAGGAATAAAATTCATGATTCTCTCTTCTTTTCTAGGGAGCGCTGAAATATCAATGCGCATCCCTTGCATAAGCAAAAACTGTAAAAGACAGACTTCAAGAGAGCCTCAAGGCTTGAATTTTTTCCGGTCAAGCACCTTTTGCAGGGTACGAACCAGAAAAAGATGCGTCTCATAGTCGAGATCGTTCGCATCATAGAGCATGCGCTTCTTGAGGGCGTCGATCTGCTTCTGCAGTTTTTGCCGCGTCTCATCCGTCAGACTCATGCGTTGTGTCCGTTTTCTTCCAACATCATCTGTTGTTGGGCACGACTATCCCAGCCCTCTTCCTGCAGCTTTTCGGGCGCAGGGGAGAGCCTGTCGAGGATTTCCTGAGTCTCCGGATCCATCTCATCAAAATCCGCTTTATTCATTTTGACCAGCCACCTTTATACTTCATATTCTACTCGTGAAACCCCAAGAGGTCAAGCCCAAAGGGCACAGGCTGATTGGCTAGGTTTTTGTAAGGACGCAGGGCCAATCGGATATGAACAGCGGTTGACGGCTTCTGCCTGTCTATGCTACAATCAAAGAACGCAATGGGCGTTTTCTATGCTGCTCTTTTGAGAAGCCTTTTCCAGTTCGGAGCGCGGCGCCTTGGTCTTGCGCAATGGAGTCTCGTGAACCCCGTCAGGTCCGGAAGGAAGCAGCGGTAAGCGAACCGCTTCATGTGCCGCGAGGGCGCCTGGGAGTCGCGCCCCGAAGTGGAAAAGGAGTATTTGCTGCTGTGCGGAGTTTCGGCTTGGTGCGGCAGCTTTTTTCTATGGATTCGTTTGCAGTTTTCTATGCGTTCAAGGAGGGAAGATATGGCGTACATCGCGCTCTACCGCCAATGGCGGCCGGGAAGTTTCAAGGATCTCGTGGGGCAGACGGCCGTATCGAGGACGCTTTCCCATGCGATTTCCGCAGGACGCATCGCCCATGCCTATCTCTTTTCCGGCCCGCGCGGCACGGGAAAGACGAGCACGGCGAAGATCCTCGCGAAGTCGCTGAATTGTGAGAAGGGGCCGACGCCCGAGCCTTGCGGCGTCTGCAAAAATTGCACGAAGATCGCCGACGGCACGGCGCTCGACGTCTTCGAGATTGACGCGGCGTCGAACCGCGGCATCGACGAGATGCGCGACTTGCGCGAGAAGGTGAAGTTCACGCCCGCCGAAGGGCGCTACAAGGTCTACATCATCGACGAAGTGCACATGCTGACGACGGAGGCATTCAATGCGCTTTTGAAGACGCTCGAAGAGCCGCCCGCCCATGTCGTCTTCATCCTCGCGACGACAGAGCCGCACAAGGTGCCGGCAACGATCCAGTCGCGCTGCCAGCGCTTCGACTTTCGGCGCATCACGGTCGAGGAGATCGAAGCGAGGCTCGCCTATGTGGCACAGGAGATGAAGATTCCGTGCGAGAAGGAAGCGCTTCGCCTCATCGCGCGGCAGGCGGACGGCGGCATGAGGGACGCGCTGTCGCTGCTTGACCAGTGCGCGAGCTTGGACGGCGATACATTGACGGCGGCATGTGTCGAGGAGAATCTCGGCCTCATCGGACATGAGCCGATCTATCGCCTGACGAAGTCGATCGGCGAGCGCGCGAAGGGCGAGGTCTTGGAAACGATCGCGGAGCTTCTCGCGCTCGGCAAAGATCCGATGCAGCTTTTGGCGGAATTGACGCTTCATCTGCGCAGCCTCATGATCTACGAGGCGGCGGGCGCTCTTGCAGCGCTCAATCTCGCGGACGACACCGGAGCTGCGCTCGAAGAGCAGAAAGCGCTTTTCACGCAGGCGCAGATCATGGCGATGATCGCGCGTCTGCACGAAGCGATGGCGGAGCTTCGCTGGACGCCGCAGCCGCGCATCACGCTTGAGGTCGCGTTGCTTTCGCTCTGCCGTGAGAATGTGGAAGATGGCGCAGAAGGTGCACCAGCACCAACCCGCCCCGCAGCGTCCTCCCCCGCTGAAGCGGCGCGCGTCGCCCGCCTTGAGGCGGAGCTTGCCGCCCTCAAGGCGCAGCTTTCGGCGCAGCCTGCGAGAACAGCCGCGCCTGCAGCATCTCCTCTTCCAACTGCGAGAGCACGGGCGGCAAGTCGCACGAACGAAGCGGCTTCTTCCGGCACGCCGGCACGCAATAGCGCACCGCTTGCCTCTTCCGCTCCTGCCGCACAGGCCACGCCGAATCCCGAGGGCGAGAAGATCTACGCCGAACTTCTCTCCCGCCTGCAGGAGAAGCAGCGCATCTCCGTTCTTGCGTGTCTCAAGGGTGCCTCTTTCGCAGGAAGCGGCGCGGGCACGTTTCGCCTGCATTTTTCAAGTCCTTTGCTCGCGCGGCGCACAATGCGCGACGACTACCGAAAGATCATCGAAGAATTGCTCGCCGAGATCGCAGGCACACCGCTTGCAATCTCGTGCGAAGCGCAAGACTCGCCGCCTGCCGCACCACCTCCTGCGCCGAAGAAAAAGCCGCCGTTGGCGGCGCTTGATGAGATCGAGCCGCGAGGGCTTTCGCCGAAACCTCTGGAGATCGACGAGAACGAGCTTTCGCCCGAAGAGCGAAGTCGTCTGCAAAATGCCGTTTCGCTCCTCGGCGGACATCTCGTCGACCTGCCCGAAGAGCAGCGCATCGCCGCCCTCGCCGCGAGCGGCAAGGCAGTCGCCAAGTCCGTGGCCGAGACGGCAGAAGGCGAGGACGCGCCGCCGCTCGATGATGCGCCGGTGCCAGATGACGTGCCGCCGCCGGATGATGGCGATGCGCCGCCGCCGGAGGAAAACAGTTGACCTAAGAGCCGCTTTGCGGCTATAATCGAAGGAAAAGCGCAGGCGAAGCGCCTGCTTTTGAAAGGAGAAACGCAATGTTTGGTGGAATGGGAAACATGGGCAATATGCAGGGCATGATGAAGAAGGTGCAGAAGCTTCAAAATGACATGAAGAAGATGCAGGAGGAGCTGAAGAAGAAGACCGTCGAGGTGTCGGCGGGCGGCGGCGCCGTCAAGATCGTCATGAATGGCGAGAAGGAAGTGCAGTCGCTTCATATCGATCCCGCCGCCGTCGATCCCGAGGATGTCGAGATGCTGCAGGATCTCCTCTCGGCCGCCTTCAACGAGTCGGTCAAGAAGGTCGACGACATGATGGCGGGCGAGATGGGCAAGCTCACGGGCGGCCTCGGTCTTCCTCCGGGCATGTTCTGAGATGCAGTACATCGCACCGCTGGCAAAACTCATTGAACACTTTCGCGCACTGCCGGGCATTGGCTCCAAGACGGCAGTGCGTCTTGCTTATCATGTCCTCGACATGGATGCAGCGAAGGCGCGGGCGCTCGCTGAGGCGATCGTCGAAGCGCGGGAGAAGATCGGCTTTTGCAGCGTCTGCTGCAACCTCTCAGACCAGGATCCTTGTGCGATCTGCGCATCGGAAAAGCGCGACCGCTCGAAGATCTGCGTCGTCGAGCAGCCGCAGGATGTCGCCGCCGTCGAGCGCATGAAGGACTACAAGGGTCTTTACCATGTGCTGCACGGCTCGCTTTCGCCGCTCTCGGGCGTAGGCCCTGAGAACCTTCGCGTGAAGGAGCTTCTGCATCGGCTGGAAGGAGAGGCGGGCGCTGAGGTGCAGGAGATCATTATGGCGACGAATCCCACGGTCGAGGGCGAGGCCACGGCGATGTACCTCGCGCGGCTTTTGAAGCCCGCAGGACTCAAGGTCACGCGCATCGCGCACGGCCTGCCCATCGGCGGCGATCTCGAATACGCTGACGAAGTCACGCTCGCCAAGGCGCTCGAAAACAGAAAGGAAATCTAATATGCTCGAAATCATCGCGTCGCTCGCCGTCGGCATTCTGCTTCTTTCTATTGCGGCGAAGCTCCTAGACTTGCCCTTGCGCCTTTTGAAGAAATTCATCGTCAACAGCGTTGTCGGCGCGGTGCTGCTCTCCATCGTCAAACTTCTGGGCTTTCATGTGACGATCAACATCTTCACGTCGCTCGCTGCAGGAATCTTCGGCGTCCCCGGCGTGCTCATGGTGCTCGCGTGGAGCTATTTGTAAGAAAAAGTACATTGGGCAGACGGCGCTTCTGGGTGTATTCGTGTTTTCTAAACATCTTGAAACAATGAAGAAGGCAAGATATTGAACGAAGAAAAAGCAAGGAATGTGGAAACGCTCTGGACGGCGGAATTCATCGGCATGAGCGCCACGAACTTTTTTCACCTCATGGCGCAGTACATCCTCATCGTCGGACTGCCCATCTACATCATGAACGAGATGAAGGGAGGCGAGCTGGAAGCGGGGCTTGCCATGACCTTCTTCCAGATCGGCGCCGTCTCCTCACGCCCGTTTGCCGGCCGGCTCATCGACAGCCTGCACAAGGGCAGACTGCTCCTTGGCGCGACGCTCGCCTTCTTCGCCATCATGCTCGCCTTCTGCTTCGCGCATACGGAAGAAGCGATCTACACGCTGCGGCTTCTGCAGGGCATCGAATTTGCGCTCGGCACGACGGCGGCGGCCACCTTGGCGGCGCTCGTCCTTCCCGCGGCGAAGAAGGGAACGGGCATCGGCTACTTCGCGCTCTCGACGAATCTCGCGATGGTCGTCGGGCCTCTTACAGGCCTCCTCATCATACGCTCCTTCGGCATGATGGCACTCTTCGTCTTCCTTGCGGGGAGCGCCCTTTTCACGCTCTGGCTCGCAAACCGCAGGAAGCTTCCCGATGAGATCGTTGTGCCAAAAGAGAAAAAAGGCCGGGGATTCTCCCTCGTCGAGCGGCAGGCGCTTCCTGCGGCTCTCATTGGCGGACTCATGTTCTTCGCTTACGGCGGCGTCCTGACCTTCATCCCGCTCTATGCGCGCACGCTCGGCATGGAAGAGGACGTCAGCGCCTTCTTTGCCATATTCGCGCTCATCATCGTCGTGACGCGCCCCTTCATCGGCCGCATCTTCGATCAGCGCGGTGCCGACTATACGGTTTATCCGGGACTTCTCCTCTTCTTCCTCGGTTTCCTGTGCTTTGCCGCAGCCGAGTCGTCTGCGGCCTTTCTCGCTTCCGCCGCGATTTTAGGCGCGGGCTTCGGCGCTGCAAGCCCCGCCTTGCAGACGCTCGCCGTCGCGAGCGTCGCGCCCGAGCGCGCGGGACTTGCGACGGCGACCTACTTCTGGGCGCTCGACATCAGCGTCGGCCTTTCTGCCGCGACCTTGGGACTCGTCGCCGCCCGCTTCGGCTATGCGGCGCTCTACGGCCTCCTCTGCCCTGCCGTCCTCGTCCTCGCCGTCCTCTTCTATACGATTTGGCGCAGGAGACGATAGGATTTTTTCCTTTTGTGACGAATACAAAGATTTAGGATATTTCGTCAATATAAAGGAGGCGCGTCATGTTTCACAAAAAGAAATTTTTCATTCTTCTTTTCCTCGTCATCTCCGTCATGGCGAGCGGCTGCTTTCGCATCAGCAGCGATACCGCCATCCACAAGGATGGCAGTGTGGATATAAAAAACACGATGGTCGGCGTGCCTCTTCTTGCGGAGCAGATCCAAGAGGCGCGTGAATCGGCAAAGAAGAATCATCCGAACGCTTCGCTCAAGGACGTTCAGGACGGCAATATGTCTGGGATCGAGGAAACGACGCATTACAAGACGATCGACGAGATGGCGAAGGCCGACGGCAATATGTTCAAGACCGTCGAGGGCAAGGCGAAGGGCGTGCAGCAAAAGAAGGGCTGGCTCTACGACACCTATGCGGTCGATGTGCTCTTTGAAGGAAAGAAGGACACGCAGGCAAATATGGATCAGGATGAGCGCGCCATGATGCAGGCGATGCTCTCTTCCGTGCGTGCCGACGTTTCCCTGTCGCTTCCCTATGCGGCGGAGAGTCACAACGCAGACAAGGTAACGGACGGCGGTACGACCTTGGTCTGGGATCTCGCTTCTGCCTTGATGAATGGAGGCGACAAGTCCATACAGGCGACGTTTCGCATCTGGAATATGACGCATATCTACATCACGATTGGCATCGCTGTCGTACTCACGCTTGTTTTCTTGGGCTGCTTGATCGGCGGCTTTTTCTGCCGCAAGGGATCGGCGCTTCAATTTAGTGTCTTCGGATTGGGACTCATCGCCCTCCTCGCGCTTCTGGGCATTGGCGGATTTTCTCTCTATTCCGTCACGAATCTGCCTGCGCTGAAGGATCAGGACATCGTATCTGCAACGGCCGCCAAGTCTTCTATCAATCAGCTGCAGGATGCACTCGGCTCTTCCGCGAACGATCAGGCATTGTCCAAGGCGAAGAAGGGCGCCCTGTCGAATTCTTCTTCTGCCAAGACGAAGGCACAGACGCCGGCCGCTCCGAATCCTGCGCCCGCGTCCTCTGGTTCTCAGGATGCTGTTCGGACATTCGAAAACTTTCATCGCAATATCACGAATCGCAATCTGCGCGCCGCTTACAATACATTGGGTTCTGAGATGCAGTCGCAAATGACCTACGAGGGATGGGCGCCGGGCTTCAATACGACGGTCAGCAGCACGCCGCTCAACGTCGAAGTGCAGAGCGCCACGCAGGATCGTGTCGCCGTGACCTATACGCTGCGTGCAGTCGACAACCCCGGCGGCACGCGCTATTTCAACGGCAGAGCCGTTCTCACCAGACACGGTTCGGTCTGGAAGATCGACGAGATCGTCAACAAGCCGAAGTGATGTAATCTACAAAAAAGGAAAAGGCTGTGCAAAAGTCGAAGCCATAGACTTATGCACAGCCTTTTCCCATGTATGTGATTTTACTATGAAAGTCCAAGAAGTCAAGCCCGAAGGGCGCAAACTGATTGGGTAACTTTCATTAAGTGCGCGTAGTTTATATTCTCTTTACATCGGCGAAGCAGAGCTTTGGCACATGGTTGATGAGGTTCCATTCATGCGCCTTTCGATAGAACAATTCCAGACCTTCAAGATGCTCGTCCTTCAAATCCCAACGGATGACCTGCAGGTATTCTTCAAGCTGCTGGAAGGTGAAGTCCTTCTCTTCACGCACGGATTCGATCGTTGCGTACTTGTTCGCGACTCCTTCCGCCATGCCTCGGACGAGACGCTCGTAGACGAGCTGCAGCTTTTCGGGCGATTCCCTCGCGAAGGTGCGGTTCGCTGTCCAAAGAGAATAGACCATGCCGAGTCCCGTGAGCTTGTGCCACTCGGCGCCGAGATCGTAGTAGTGGAGGTCTTCGCGGCGGTGGTGGTAGAGCCAGAGTGCATCGTCGCCGATGAAGAGCGAGCCTGCCGCGTCGTCGGGCACAGGATTCTGCGGCACGATGTGGTGCACATAGTAGTTGGGGCTTGCGTCGTATCCTTCCTTGAGGATGATCTTCAAGAGGCAGTGGCTCGTCGCGGATTTCGCCGTGAGGATGATGCGGTCATCCTTGATTTCTTCCAGAGGCTTTTTCGTCACGAGGAGGATGCTCGTGACCTCCTTGTCCGTGCGCACGCAGATGTCGGGCAGGATCACAAGGCTTTCGTCGCCCTGTGCATAGATGATGGATGATATGCCGCTCACATCGAGTCTGCCCGCCAGAAGTTCGCGGTTCAGTTCCGCTGGCACGCCCGGCACGAGGTGCAGCCCTCGATTTCCACCGTGCGCGAAGCTCCAGGTGAGAGGCAGGATATTGAGAAAATGGATGTGCCCGACCCTTGGCTCTGCCATAAACGTCTCCTTTCGGAAGAATGAAAAGATTCAGCGCTTCCTTACATATACTCCCACATGTGAAGCAAAGGACCGCGCCCTTTGCCAATATCGAGTCCTGCGCGGATGGCGCCCGTGATGTACGCCTTGGCGTCCTCAACGGCGATGGTCAGGGGTTTTCCCTCTGCAAGGCCGCAGGCGATTGCAGTCGAGAGCGCACAGCCCGTGCCATGCGTATTCTCGTTGTCGATGCGCGTCTGCTTGTACCAACGCGCCTTGCCGTCTGCATAGAGCAGATCGTCGGCGCTCTCTACGAGGTGGCCGCCCTTGATGAGCACGGCGATCGGAAACCTCTCGGTCAGGACTTTGGCGGCCTTGAGCATGGAATCTTCGTCGGTGATGGCGACGCCCGTGATGGCTGCAGCCTCGGGCAAATTCGGCGTGACGATGTCGACGAGCGGCAGAAGCTCGTCGACCATCGCGAAGAGCGTGTCGCTCGTGATCAGATCGCAGCCGCTCGTCGAGGCGATGACGGGATCGAGCACGATGTTCTTCGCGTCCTTTTCCCTCAGTTTATCGGCGATCGTACGCACGATTGCGTCGTTTGCCACCATGCCGACCTTGACGGCGTCGGGACGGATGTCATCGTAGAGGGCGTCAAGCTGCGCCGCGATGAAGTCTGGAGGAATGACGAAGGTATCGCGGATTCCCGTCGTATTCTGTACAGTGAGTGCCGTCGAGATATTCATCGCGTACATCTTGTGTGCCGTGATGGTCTTGATGTCCGCCTGTATGCCTGCGCCGCCGCTCGGATCCGAGCCTGCGATCGTCAGAACCTTTCGGATGTCCTTCATGCTGCATTCCTCCCAAAGGAAGACCGAATGGATGGAGTCTTCCAAAGATACTCATATTACTATATATCTATAGTATACCATAAAGATTAAGGTTCTTGCCACAAATCGTATAGGGCGATCATGTTCCTGAGGCGTCGCTTCTCCTCGCTCGTCAGCGTATGGCTGATGGATTTTCCCTCCGCCTTCGACCAGTAGATGAAACGCGCTGTGCGGGCATTTGACGCACGGCGAAGGATAAAAGACCCCTCTTCGCCCAAGGCGATCTGGGAGCGTTCCGTCAGAAACTCGACGTCCTTGTCGAGATGGTCGCGTCGTTTCTTTTCCTCGATCTCCCAAGTGCGTCGCTCTCCGTCCGCCTCGATGGCGAAATGGTCGCCGAAGATCCAGCCGCGCATGCTGCTTTCGTGCATCGAATAGTAGTAAAGGATGTTGCAGCGAAACGTCGAGTCCCGATTGTGCCCGAGGAGCGGCTGGACGTAGAGACCTCCTGTGAGCTTCTTTTCCTCTGGATACCTGTACCACGTATATGCTCCCGAGTCTACGCGTTCCATGCCCTCCTTGAGCTTTTCGATGCGAGCCTCACGCTCTTTTCTTCGCGCCTCTTCGGCAAGACGTTCTGCCTCGCGTGCTTCGCGCTGCGCCGCTTCCTGCTCTCTTTCTTCAGGCGAAAGCGTTTCCTCTTCGAGGAGTGCGAGCACTGACTGCGTTTCATCGCGGTGCGTGCTGCTGTAATAGAGCATCGCACCCGTAAAGAGGGCGACGAGCACGCAGAACAAGATCGCATAGCGGACAATTCTCACGCTGCTGACTCCTTTTCACAAGGTGATTTTCCTTGACTTGTTGATTCTTTCTATTATACACGGAATCCGCTTCATTTGCACAAAAAAATTGTGCAGTTTATCCCGTGCATACTTGACAATAGGTCTATGGAATTATATGATACTTGTGTAATTTCATATCGCAAATTTGCTGAATCTATATAGCATCTGTGATTTTTGGAACAAAGTGCTCTTTGATTTTTATCGAAAAGAAAGGAATGATACGCCTTGAAGCAATTCTCCTTCTTACTTTATAAGGAAGAGGATCTTGCTCTGTGTTTGCAGGAGGCAAAGGATGTTGTCGCCTCCATGGCGCACATTTCCGATCTTCTCGTGACGCTTTTCGCCTCGGAACTTTCCGTTCATACGATGGAGGATTTCAAACGAGCGACAAGGAAAATTTTCCCTCAGGCGAAAGTCGTGGGGCTTGCGGCGGAATGCGGCTTTGCCAAAGGCAAGATGTGGAGCGGCGAGGACGATTTGCCCGATGCGGCGAGCGCCGTCGTCACCTTTACTTTTTTCTCCTCTTCACGTGTCATTCCCCTGGCGTTCGATGAGCAGTCCGACATATCGGCTGCGGCGAAGGGACTTGTTCAGACGATCTCGCAGGAAAAAGCGACGAAGGCTGTCGGTCTGTTCTTCGCGGCGCAGGTGCCGGGCATCATGAATCTTCTGGACGCCCTTTCGGATGTGGATGAGGAGATCGTGCTCTTCGGCGGCCTTCTTTCCGATCAGATGGACGAGAGACGCATTGTCATCGATCTCGCGGGACACAGGATGTCGCGCGGCTTTCTTGCCGTCGTCTTTGTCGGCGAGGAGCTTCACGCCAAGGCACAGATTTCATTCGGCTGGAAGCCCTTCGGCCCTGAAGTGCAGATTACGCGCATGGCAGATGAGCGCACGATCGTCGAACTCGACGAAAAGCCCGCGAGTGAATTCTTCTCCCACTATCTCGGCATACGCCATTGCTGGGAATCGCTTGCGAGCGTCGAGACCTTCCCCATGTGCCTGAAGCGAAACGGCGCGACGCTGGCACGCCGCCTCATGGACATTCATGCTGACGGCTGCGTCTATGTCAGCGCCGACCTTCGAGAGGGAGAGCGTCTGCGCATCGCGTCGGGCGATCCCATCGCCATCATCAGCGAAGCGCAGAGGACGCATGCGGAACTTTGCGAATTCTCACCCGAAGCCGTCTTCATCGTCAACTGCATGGGGCATTACGTCATGCTGCAGAAGAATAATATTTACGAATATGCTGCTATCTCGCGTGCCGTGCCCACGCATGGATTCTATTCCTACGCGGAGTTTTTCCGCAGCAGGGGCAAGTTCATGAAGACGAACCTCATGATGGTCAGCGTCGGCTTCCGCGAGGGCGAGCCGAAAGAAACGTCGATCTACAAGCCTGTGTCGCCGCAGTTCGGCGAGCAGACTTCGATCATTGCCCACCTCGTACACTTCGTTGACGCCATGACGAAAGAGTGGGAGTCGGCGCACAGCAAGCTCGTCGTCCTCGCCGAGCGCGATGCCCTCACGGGTCTGATGAACCGTCGCGCTATGGAGCGCTCTTTCAAGGACATCCTGCACGATGCGCTCGCCTCGGATATTCCGTTTGCCGTCATGATGCTTGACATGGACGACTTCAAGGGCATCAACGATACCTTTGGCCATGCCATGGGCGATGAGGCGCTCGTGGCGCTCGCCGACATCCTGCGCTCGTCGGTGCGCAGCGTGGACATCGTGTCGCGCTGGGGCGGAGACGAGTTCTTCGTCATCCTGACGCATGCCAACCGTGCAGCAGCTGAGCGCGTGGTCGAGCGAATCCATCGCGGTGCATCTTCGCTCTCTCTCTTGATGCCCGACAAAAGATCCGTCGGCTTGAGCATCGGCGTGACGCTCTCAAGTGCGCACGATACGCCGGAAAGCGTCTTTCAGCGCGCCGATGCGGCTCTCTACGAATCGAAGCGAACGGCGGGCAAGAACAAGGTCACCTTTCGCTGAAATCCATCGCAGTCGACATCATATCGGATATGCGGCTCCCCAGATTGATTGTCTGGGGAGTTTTTGTTGTCCAGTTTTCGTGACAGCGGACGTTTTTCGCTGTATAATATCTTCCATACCACTTCTGGGTGCTGCGAATAAATTTTTCAGCGCTCAAATTCTTTGCAAGGGAAGAAAAATATCATGGATCTCTTTCGCAGGAAAAGCATCGACGAGCTGCAGGCTGCGGCTGCGGCCTCGGGCATGCTCAAAAACCTCGCCGCCGTCGACCTCCTGATGCTCGGCATCGGCGCTGTCATCGGCACGGGCATCTTCGTGCTCACGGGCGTCGCTGCCGCCAAGTACGCAGGGCCTGCCGTGCCGCTTTCGTTCATCCTCTCGGGGCTCACGTGTGCGCTCGCGGGTCTCGCCTACGCGGAGTTTGCCTCCATCGTGCCCGCTTCGGGAAGTGCTTACACCTACGCCTATGCGTCCTTAGGTGAGTTCATCGCCTTCATCGTCGGCTGGAATCTCATTCTCGAATACACGGTGACGTCGAGCGCCGTCGCCGTCGGCTGGTCGGGCTACGTTGTCGGCCTCTTCGCCTCGGCGGGACTCGTGCTGCCGCATGAACTCGTCGTCGCGCCAGCAGAAGGCGGCATCTTCAACCTGCCCGCCGTCCTCATCACGCTCTTTTTGTCGTTTCTCCTCGTGCGCGGTACGAAGGAGAGCGTTAAGCTCAACCGCATCCTTGTCTTCGTCAAGCTCGCTGCGATCTTCCTCTTCCTCGTGCTCGCTGCACCGCATGTCGACGCCACGAATTGGGAGCCGTTTTTGCCGTTCGGCTATAGCGGCGTCGTCTCGGGCGCGGCCATCGTCTTCTTCGCCTACATCGGCTTCGATGCCGTCGCGACGACGGCGGAAGAGTGCCGCAACGCCGCAAGGGATCTGCCCGTTGGCATCATCGGATCGCTCTTTATCTGTACGCTGCTCTATGCCGTCGTCGCCGCCGTCCTCACGGGCGTCGTGCCGTATTCGATGCTCGACACGGCGGAGCCTGTCGCCTTCGCGCTGCGCCACATCGGCTACAACGTCGGCTCCGCTATTGTAGCCGTCGGCGCGATCTGCGGCATCACGACGGTGCTGCTCGTGCTCCTCTACGGCCAGTCGCGCATCTTCTTTGCGATGAGCCGCGATGGCATGGTGCCGGCGAACGTCTGCAAGATCCACCGCCGCTTTCATACGCCGTACCGCGTGACGATCCTCGGCGCGATCTTCGTCTCCGTCATCGCGGGCGTCTTCCCCATCGGCATGATTGCAGAGATGGCGAACATCGGCACGCTCTCCGCCTTCCTCATCGCCTCCATCGGCGTCATGGTGCTCCGAAAGACCGAGCCTGACCTCAAGCGCAATTTCAAATGCCCCGCCGTCTGGCTCATCGCGCCGCTCGCCGTCCTCTCGTGCGGCTACCTCATGGCAAATCTGCCGCTCGCCACTTGGCACCGCTTCGGCTTCTGGATTCTCTTCGGTCTTTGCGTCTACTTCGGCTACAGCCGCGCCCACAGCGTCATCGGCCGCCGCGCGGCGGAGGAAGCGGCAAGGGCAGAAAAGCGGTAAACCGCCTTGCAAAATGGGCGGACTTGCTCTTACAGGAATAAGGAGAAGGTTGCTAAATATATAAATCCTATTGATTTTCTATAATAAAGGTATTATGATGGAAACATCACTGGGAAATTAGAAGGAGGATTTCTTATGGCAAATGCAAAAAATCGACCGCCGTTCCGTTACGATATCGTGGGCAGTTTCCTACGCCCTGAAGCGCTGAAAGAAAAGCGCGAGGCATTCGCTGCTGGAAAAGCTGCGGCAGAGGAGCTGAAAGAAGCTGAGGATGCGGCGATCCGCGATCTCGTGGCGAAGGAGAAGGAAGTCGGACTCAAGGCGGTGACGGACGGCGAATTCCGCCGTCGCTACTGGCATCTCGACTTTCTCGCCGCCTTGGAGGGCATCGAAGAAGTCGGAGCAGAGCATTGGTCCGTGACGTTCAAGGGAGCACAGCCGAAGGCGGCGACGGTGAAGATCGTGGACAAGGTGGATTTCGGCAATCATCCGTTTATCGAGCACTTCTGCTATCTGCAGTCTCTTGCGGGCGACACGCTCGCGAAGATGACGATCCCTTCGCCGAGCATGCTGCATCTCATCTGCTGTGTGCGTGCGACGGACTATGTGCCGATCGAGCGCTATGAGGACGAAGCGCGTCTTTTCGAGGACATTGCGCTCGCTTATCAGAAGGCCGTTCGTGCCTTCTACGAGGCAGGTTGCCGCTATCTCCAGCTCGACGATACGTCGTGGGGCGAGTTCTGCGACCTCGAGAAGCGCAAGGCATACGAGGCGCGCGGTTTCGATCTCGACAAGATCGAGCGCGCCTATGTGACGATGATCAATCGCGTGCTGGAAGCGAAGCCTGCGGACATGACGATCACGATGCACATCTGCCGCGGCAACTTCCGCTCAACATGGTTCTCCTCGGGCGGTTACGAGCCTGTCGCCGAAATCCTCTTCGGCGGCTGCCATGTCGACGGCTTCTTCCTCGAATACGATTCCGACCGTGCCGGCGGCTTCGAACCCCTGAAGCACATCAAGGATCAGCGCGTCGTGCTCGGCCTCGTGACGTCCAAGACGGCGGATCTTGAGAACAAGGACGACATAAAGAAGCGCATCGAAGAGGCGGCAAAGTTCGTGCCGCTCGATCAGCTCTGCCTTAGCCCGCAGTGCGGCTTCTCTTCGACGGAAGAGGGCAATATCCTGACGGAGGACGATCAGTGGAAAAAACTGCGCCTGATCCGCGAGATCGCCGAAGAGGTCTGGCAGTAAGGGGTCTCGGCTCGATGCATTTCGCTTGATGTTGTTTCTATAAAGATGATATGAAGATAAAAAGCGACGTCTCTCGCCTGCAGTTGACTTTCGTCAGCCAGCCGGGTATTGAAAAGGCGTCGCTTTTTTGTTTATCTATAATGAACAGAACATCCGTATTATCAAATTTTGTCAATTATAGTCGACAAAATTTACAAAATCTTATGGATTGGCGTCTATTCTTGAAGAGCCAAGGCCAGATTCATTGCGCCTTTGAAGATAATAGGCGCTTTGGCGATTGCAAGTTCTGCCATAACCTTCATCATAAGAGCTTCATTTTCATTCATGCTTCATGCTTCATCATAGTATTCCATTGCCCAAATCTTGTACTTCTCAAAACGCGGGAGAAGCTCTTCCTCAATCTGTAAGGAATCAAAAGATTCTCCATTGGAAAAGTATACGTCGGCCAAGCTTTCCTGTATGACCTGATTGTCGCCGTCAGCACGCAGGAGATCGTTGATGGTTTGATTGACGGTCGTACAGAGAAGTCCGTTGCGCATTTCATGTTCCACTGTATCAAAAGAAGGTACGAAATGCTCTCTTGTTCCATCTATGTGCAAGGGCGACTGCACATAGATATGGGCAGCTTCATGAAAGCTGCTCCCATTGGAAAGCCCCAGATAGTCCGCAGCCGTATCGTAGGCAAGGATGCAGGGCGCATCCTTCAGGAGATCGCGCAGGTAGTCGTTGTAGGTGTATATGCGGCTCATCGGATGGCTCCTTTCTTCTCCTGTCGGTCGTTTCAGCGGCTGAAACCGCGACTTTCCGCATCCTCGCTAGCCTGCCGCTCCTGCGCTTTCTTTAATGCCGGAAGCAGCATCTGATTCAGGCGCATGGCGAGGGATTTCTTCATGTAAGTTTTGGAAATATCGGTCATTTCCTCCGTCGCATCAATCAGTGCATCGATGCGAGGCGCGGCGAACTTGATTCTTGGGACGATCTCCAAAATCGACCGATGCAGGTCAGCCGGAGGCGTTTTCAAGATTTCATGGTAGAAGATTCGCTTTCCTTGATGGCGATAGACAGAGCACAAGTTATACTCTTCTATCTTCATCAAATTTTCATCTTTAAGTAGTAAATCCTTTCGCTCGTCCGATGATAATGGAGATAACGATGAGCCACAGTCATATACAGGCGCAGGCTTTATTCTACCTGCTGAATCTTCCAAGAGTCCCCAGTTATCCAGATGGCGATCTGGATTGCCAAGCAAGGCATCAACGACAAACATATTCCAAAAATGTTTTTTTATAGCGAATTTATTTACTGGAAAATCAAAGCGCTCGATAATTTCGTAAACATCTTCAATCGTTGTCGTATATGTTTTGTCGCTTCCTGTATCATGATGCCCAATCTTACTGAACTCTAAAAGACGATTACCATTCTGACAAAAATCTTCGCAAACAACGACGATTTTTTCTTTTCCAGTCACAGGCTCACAATATTTTGCCAAGAATGTATTTTGTGCCGGAATCTGCAAAGCTTGAAATATTTGGCAGCCGATATGCTCCGAAAACTGATTGCCTATATAGCTGACAGAGGTTTTCTTAGAACGTGGCGGTTCGGGAAATTTAACCATATAGATTTTTCCGTCAAAAAGAAGTGTCCTCTTTTTTTCAGAGCCACCATAACGATTAGGACGCCACTTCGCATGTGTCAGATCAACCATCTATCAACCCTCCGAAATATGTCAACATTTCCTCCCGTGTGCCTGATGAAATATCGCCTTCCTTCATGGCCTATTTTGTTTCAGAATAAAGATGGTGCATCGCAACAATCATTCCTATATCATTCTTTTCCTCATGCGCTCGATAAAACTCTTCCATATAGTCGCGAAGAAGTTCTTCGTAATCTTGCGGATTGTACTTATAGACTGCTTCCATGATGAATCCCTCATTTCGCCGAATCGTCCGAGTGATTCGTATGCCATTCTATATAGAATATCAAGCATTCGGAATCAAATCGTCGTAATAGAAAAGTATATCATCGCGGTCTTTGGGAGACAGCATTCCTTCCTTCATCGCCTGTTTCGTGTCGTTGTACATGCGTCGCCATGCGTGTTCCATGAGGAATACGTCTCCCGCCTGCATCGCTTCGGCGAAAAGCGTCATGCTTTCTTCCAGATAGTCGACGTAATCCTTCGGATTGTATTTGATTCGCTGCTCCATTTTGCCGCTCCTTTCTTCGCGTACTTCTCTTTTTTCTTATTATACCACAGACAACGAGCAACAAAACAGCAGCATCATTTGAACGGCACGAATCGGGAAGTTGTAAAATAAATTGACGCAAAGTTTCCCCTTGAAAAAAATCTTCATATCGTTGATAATGAGGAAGACACTTTTTAGGAAGCGCTGAATCTGTCCGCGCTTCTTTTACGTGAAGGGAGAATCATCATGTCTGGACAAGAACCGATCAAGCATACCTGCAGCTTCTGCAAGCGCAAAGTCACGGTGCACGATCAGTACGATATGCCGATCTTTGACCCGAACACGGGATTTGCCATCTGCAAGGACTGCGTCAAGGACATATACAATTTCATCGAGGAGCACGAGGCGGCGAGCGTCGAGAAGGAGAAGCTCGACTTCGCCAGTCAGCTCGACGAGATCCTGAAGAAGAACAAGCCGCATATCATCAAGGCGTATCTCGACGAGTACATCATCAATCAGGACCGTGCGAAGAAGATCCTCTCCGTCGCCGTCTACAACCATTACAAACGCATGAAATACGGCTACATGAACGAGGACGGCACGGACATCGAGAAGTCGAACGTCATCATGCTCGGCCCCTCGGGCTGCGGCAAGACGGCGCTTTTGTCGCACCTGTCGCGCCTCCTCGATATTCCGTTTGCCGTGACGGACGCGTCGAGCCTCACGGAAGCGGGCTTCGTCGGCGCGGATGTCGAGGTCGCCGTTCGCAACCTCTACTATGCGGCGGAAAAGGATATCGAGAAGGCGGAACACGGCATCATCTATCTCGACGAGTTCGACAAGATTGCGCGAAAGTCGGGAGCGAACAACTCGATCACCGCCGATCCCGGGCACGAGGGCGTACAGCAGGCGCTCCTCAAGATGCTCGAAGGCTCTGTCGTCGAGTTCACGGCGCGCGGTCAGAGAAAGCACCCCGAAGCGCCGACGATCAAGGTCGATACGAAGAATATCCTCTTCATCGTCGGTGGTGCCTTCGTCGGCATCGAGGACGTCATAGCCAAGCGTCTCAAGAAGAACGCGGCGGGCATCGGCTTCGGCGCGGAAGTCGAGGGCAAGGAGAAGGATGCGGCGAAACGCTTCGACGAGCTCATTCACAAGGTGCGCCCCGAAGACCTCATGCAGTACGGCATCATTCCTGAGATCATCGGACGTCTGCCCGTCATCTGCACGCTTGAAACGCTCTCCGAGGACGACCTCCTGCGCATTCTGACCGAGCCGAAGGATGCGCCCGTCAAGCAGTATGAAAAGTTGCTCGCGATGGACAATGTCGAGCTGATCTTCGAAGAAGACGCCCTCCGTGCCGTCGCCAAGAAGGCGATTGAGCGGAAGACGGGCGCGAGAAGCCTCAAGGGCATCATCGAGGACACGATGCTCGATGTGATGTTCGAGATCCCCAAATCTGACGAAAAGCGCCGCGTGACGATCACGAAGGGATGTCTGGAAGAAGGAAAAGAGCCGAAGATCGAAGTGATTGGATAGACGATGAGTTTTTTCCTCGTTGAACTTATCGAGGTTGAGAAATTTAGCCATCTTGAATCGCTTGCACACATATAATGAGTATGCTATACTGAACATGGCAGGAATGAAAGAGCAACTTCCATAACATGTACGCGAAAATCCCCCCAAGTCACCACCTTGGGGGGATTCTTCTTATGCTTATGCGATTTCCGTGCGCTTTTTTGCGCCGCGATACGATTCGGCGAGAATCTGGATCGGGTGGTAGACGACCTGCGGCATGTTGTTTTGGACGACGCCGTCCGTGATGTGCATGCGGCAGCTCGGGCAGCTCGTTGCCACGAGGTCTGCGCCCGTCGCCTTGATGTTGTTGCACTTGCGGTCGTTGATCTCACGGCTCATCTCATAGTGCGCCATGCAGAAGGAGCCGCCGGAGCCGCAGCAGCGGTCATGCTCTTTCATCTCAACGAACTCCAAGCCTGGAATGGCCTTCAAGACTTCGCGCGGCTGTTCCGTGATGCCAAGGCCGCGAACCATGTGGCACGGATCGTGCATCGTGACCTTCTTGTTGACGGGCGAGAGGTTGTCCGTGCGGAAGCCTTTCTCAATGAGCAGTTCGCTGATCTCCCGCACTTTCGCCGCCATCTTCTCGGCACGAGGACGCCATTCGGGATCGTCCTTGAGCCATTCGGGATAGTGTTTCAAGGCCTCTACGCAAGAGCCACAGGCGCCGACGATGTAGTCGACGTCGAGAGCTTCGAAGACGCGGATCGTATTGCGTGCGAGCTGGTTCGCGAGGTCGAAGGCGCCCGATACATGAATCGGCGTGCCGCAGCAGTGTTGCTTGGACGGCAGAACGACCTCGATGTCGTTCGCCTTGAGAACGTCGATGACGGCATCGCCCATGTCCGTGTACATGTAGTTGATCGTGCAGCCCGTGAAGAAGGCGACGCGGAACTTGGGGTTCGCCACCTTGATGACCTCGGGATATTGGCTGCGCAGTGGGCGCGAGGCCAAGGGCGGGGTCGCGCGGTTCGGATCCATGCCCGGCATAGGCAGACGCGACTTCACAGCATTCTTGCCAGGCACTTCCTTGAAGGACATCCAGCCGAACATGCCGCCGAGCTTCAGCGCTGCATCGAAGAGTGGGCGGTTCTGCAGGAGACGGAAGACATTCTTCTTGATCGGGTGCAGGCCGCGCGCCTTGACAGCGGCGTTCCTGCCGCGCAGGATCAGCTCGTCAGCCGCGACGCCGCACGGACAGTTCGCCGCGCAGCTCTTGCAGTTCAGGCACATCGCCATGATGTGGTCAAATTCCGCCGAGATGGGAATCTTGCCCGAAAGATATCCCTGCATCAGAGAGATCTTGCCGCGCGCGACCATCTGCTCTTTTTTCGTCTCGCGGTAGATCGGACAGACGGCTTGGCAGTTGCCGCATTTCATGCAGTTCGCCAACGCGTCCTCGATGTCCGCGAGGAGCGATGTGTCCTGCTTGTTTAGGTCTGCCGCCGTAAACTTTTTCGTTTCTTCAGCCATAGGTCAGCACTCTCCAATCAATTTGCCCGGGTTCAGAATGAGATTTGGGTCGAGTGCGCGCTTGATCTGGCGCATGGCCTCCATGCCTTCCTTGCCGTGCTGCAGCTCCATCCAGGGCAGCTTGCCGAGGCCGATGCCGTGCTCGCCCGAGAGCGTGCCGCCGAGCTCGACCGCACCGCGGAAGATGTCGTCCATCGCCTCGTGGACGCGCTTCGTCTCCTCCTCGTCGCGCAGGTCGCAGACGATCGTCGGGTGCATGTTGCCGTCGCCTGCATGACCGAACGTGCCGATCGTGACGTTGTGATCCTTTGCCGCCTTCTTGACGATGGCGAGGAATGCCGGAATCTTGCTTCTCGGCACGGTCGCATCTTCGACGAACGTCGTCGGACGCAGCTTCGCAAGGCACGGAAGCGCCATGCGGCGAGCCGTCCAGAGCTGTTCCTTGTGCTTCGCGTCGCGGGCAAGCGTGACCTCGCGTGCGTTGTTTTCCTTCAGAACCTTCATGACCTTGTCCGCCTCGTCCTCGACGACCACAGGATGACCGTCGACCTCGATGAGGAGGATCGCGTCAGCGTCCGTCGGCAGGCCGACGTGCATGAAGTCCTCGACCGTGCGGATTGTCGCGTTGTCAAGGATTTCGAGCGTCGCAGGGATGATCTTCGCTGCGATGATGCCCGAGACGGCGCGTCCCGCATCCTCGATCGTATCGAAGATCGCGACCATGCTCTTCGTCTTCTCCGGCGCGGGAACGAGCTTCAAGAGAGCCTTCGTGACGACGCCGAGCGTGCCTTCCGAACCCGTGAAGAGCTTCGTCATGTCGTAGCCCGAGACGTCCTTGACGTTCTTGCCGCCCGTATGCAGCACATCGCCGTTCGCGAGGACGACTTCAAGGCCCTGCACATAGTTCTTCGTGATGCCGTACTTGAGGCCGCGCAGACCGCCCGAGTTCTCCGCGATCGTGCCGCCGAGGCTAGCCGTCTTGACCGTGCCCGGATCGGGAGGGTAGATGAGGCCGAACTGTGCGATATGGTCGTTGATGTCCTGCACGACGACGCCCGCCTCGACCTCGGCAATGAGGTTTTCGAGATCGACGTCGATGATCTTATTGAAGCGGAGCATCGAGAGGACGATGCCGCCCTTCAAAGGCGCCGTGCCCGCCGAGAGATTCGTGCCGGAACCGCGCGTGTAGACGGGGATCTTGTGCTCGTTCGCGAACTTCAAGACCTTCGAGACTTCCTCCGTCGTGCCGGGGCTGACGACGACGTCCGGCATGTAGATGTGGCCTGGCGTAGCATCATAGGCGTAGGAGTAAAGTTCCTCTTCTTTCGACTGAACATTATCCGCGCCGACGATTTTCGTCATTTCTTCTACCAGCTGCTGCTTTTCCATTTAGTGTGCACCTCTTTCATGATGGTGTTAATCATAGATAAAAACTATAAGGAGATAAACTTCCTATAATCTAAGTATCGCACATTTTTCGTATTTGTCAATGGAAAATTGCGACTTTTTTCGATAATTCCGATGGTTTTTCTGTGAGAATCCAAGAGGTCAAGCTCAAAGGAAAGAGAATGATTATTTTTTCATATAAGGGCGGCGCATAATATCCATGAAGTGGACGTTTGTGCGTGTAGCTTTCTATGCCACAGGTCGTAATCCCTGTGGATATTGGGCTTGCGGCCTGTCGTACATGTCCCATCGCTGCTTCCTAGAGGAGCGGCGTCATATACATGGGCAGGAGAAAGACATCGTGATCTTTCTGCAGATCTTTCGTATAAATCAGATATTTCTTGGCGATTTGCGCGGAATATTTTTGGCAGAACGCATCCAACGAAGCATGGCTCTTATAGCCGGAGGATTTCACCTCGACCGGGCAGATTTTATTGCCTTGTGCGATGAGAAAATCGACCTCGTAATTCGCTGTTCGCGATGGGTTGGGAAAGGTATGATAGTATAATCCATAGCCGTTGGCCGTCAGCATTTGAGCTGCCATATTCTCATATAGGTATCCGAGATTCGCTGAAAGTTTGTCGCTGAGCAATTTTCGGTAAAGCTCATTCTCGGTGAAGTTTTTGTTTTTGAACATCAGCGTGGTGAAAAGCCCCGTATCGGAAAGGAAAAGCTTGAAACGGGTCAAATCTTTATAGGAAGCCATTTCAGCGGAAGGCAGGCTCGTATGATATGCTGCCAAAACTGCTCGGGAATCGATCAGTTCTGCGATCAGGTTCAGGGAATTTCCAGGGCGCATATGGGGAAGGATATTTGAGACTACATAGCGCGAACTGTTCTTGTTCAGCTGTGCGGGAATTGCGTCGAACAACTGAGACAAACGCCCCGTCGCATCGATTTTATAAAAGTCGTCCTCATAAAGGCGCAAAATATCGCGTTTGACTTGATCGACGGTTTCGAGATCATTGCTTTCCAAGTAGGCGGCGACGGCCTGCGGCATTCCGCCGATCAACATGTACAGGCGAAGGAGGCGCATGAGCCGTCGATGTGCGCCGTCCCCTGCGGGCCGCTGTTTCTGCAGTAAAATTTTAAGCGAGGGAATTGTCGCCTGATCGCCCAATGTCCAGAGGAATTCTTCGAAGTCCATCGGATGCATGAGGACGCGCTGCTCTTCACTCGGAATCAGGATATCCTTGACATTTTTTCGAATGGAGATCAAGGAGCCTGTTTCTATATAGTCATAACGGTGGTCTTTAACAAGAGATTTGATTGCTTGTCTGGCAAGGGGAAAGAGCTGCACCTCATCAAAGATGATCAAGGAACTGCGTTCGACAAGGTGAACGCCAGTTAGGAGCTGCAACTGCAGGAAGAAGTAATCGAGGTCAGAAGTATCCCGAAACAGATCGCGGATCTCTTGTGAGCAAGTCGAAAAGTCAAGGAGGATATAGCTTTCGTATTCCTGTTTGCCGAATTCCTCGACAACCGTTGACTTGCCGACACGCCGTTGCCCCTCGACAAGCAGAGCAGTACGACCATCCTGCTCCGTTTTCCATTTTTTGATCTTTTCATAGATCTTGCGCTGAAACATAAGGATGCTCCTTTCCAGTGCTCGTCCGTCCGGACTGAACAAGGTGATTGTTCCTGCCTACAGCCGATTTTTTGCTACTACATCAAAATAGATAAATTTATTTTAACAAATCTATGCAAAATAGACAAATTTATTTTATATGTTTCATACAAAATAGACGATTCTCTATTGATCCAGCTGTATGCGAAGACGAATTCGGAAGGTATTCTGTCGAAATCTCCTCTGTGTGTCCCTCATATTTCTGCATTTACAAATAGAGGCGCATGGTATATATTTATTGTTGACTTGACCAAGGAAGCAGTATGAAGGATTCGGAGTTGAAACGTTCCCCCCGCGCGTCATGATGGACAGTAAGTCAAGACGGGCACGCTTGAAGCTATCATGAAACAAGCTGGATTGAAATGAAGAGGAGGTGGTGTCATGCGTCATCATGGCGACAAGATTGCGTACTTTCTCATCGCCTTTGCCGTCTGCCTCATCCTCATGGCGCTGTCGACATACAAGACGACACGCATGGCGAACACGATCCTCTATACTTCCGTCGCCATCTCGCTTCTTGCGGAGAACGTCCCGAAGGTCGTGGAGATTCCGCTGCATTACGCGTATCCCGTGAAGTGCATCGAATATTTCATGTTCTTCCTCGCCGTCCTCTGCTTCATCACGGTTCTCCTGCGCCATCTTCATCTGTTTTAGGCAGAAGGGTCGATTCATCCATAAGGATTTGCTGTATAAGGCTTGCTGATGAATCACATGCCGGCTTGCCTACAAAATCAAGCGCCTGCGATTTTGTGGGCGTTATGGAACAATCTGCTGAGGTATGCTATATTTTAATAAGGGAATAGAAAAACCCCCAAGAGTGCAACTTGGGGGTTTTTCGTGTACTGGTTTTGACCATAATAACGTTTACTATGAAAGTCCAAGAAGCCAAGCCGAAGGCGCAGGCTGATTGGGTAACTTTCATTAAGGGCGGCGCACAATGTCCACAAAGTGGACGTTTGTGCGTGTAGCTTGCCATCTATAGTATAGCATATTCGGTTGTCTGTGTGCAAGAGCACTTGTCAAAGTCAGCTTTGCCGTCCTTTTCCGGGACCGTCCGCAGCGACGGCGACGGCGGTTTCGGCGAAGGTCTTCATGTCGTTTTCCATGTGGAGTGCGGCATCGATGAGACGCATGCCGAGCGAGGCCGCGACGCCGCAGCTTGCAGGAAGGGCGAGCGCGAGATAGTCGGACTGAACGTGCAGGAGGTAAGGCTTGAGCGTGGGCGCGAGGGTTTCGGCGAGGTGCGCGACGCTTTCCGTCGCGGAATCGTCGAGGAGGACGAGGCAGCGGCTTTGGGCGGCGGCGCAGAGAGCGCCGAGGAGGGCGGCGGCTTCTCTTTGGAGTGCGGGCGAAAGATTCTGCAGCAGGCCGAGGAGTGTGGCGTCCTCCTTTGCCGGGCGGAATGCCTCGTCACAGCGTGCAGCCTTCTCGCGTGCCATCTCATCCGTCTCTGCGGCAAGCGCGAGCCCGAGGAGCGAGCTGTCTGCGGCAAGCTCCCGCGCGATCTTCTGCCCGAAGGCGAAGGCTTCGGCAGGCTTGCTGTCTTGGTTGAGCAGCGCGAGCGTCACGGGCACTTCGGCGTGCGCGGCGAAGGCGGATATGAGCCGCTTCTGCCGCGCGGAAGGTTCTTTTGCTGCGAAGATGAGCAGCGCTCGCCGCGCACCGAGCGGCGGCCGCGCCTCGCCCGTGACGCCTGCGAGGCGCACGGCCAGTTCTTCGAGCCGTCCGAGGCTGTAGATGGGCTTGGCGAGACTGTCAATGCGCTTTTGGCAGGCGGTCATGGCGATAGTGTCGAGCGCGGGGAACGAAGGCAGAGCGAGGTCGTCGAGCGCATCATCCGCGTCATCGGACATGCTTTTCGACAGGCAGCGATACGACATCGCCTTCATCTCGTCCTGCGCATCTTCTGCTTGCGCCGCATCCGCCGCAGCTTTTCGCCTCCAGACGTGCGCTTCCTTGCCGTCGCTTGCCGCCGCATCTTCTGCGAAGAGGCTTTTTGCAGCTTCGATCGCGGCATCGAGAAAGTCAGCGACGATGGACGATCCCGTCGCTTCGCCGAGGCGAAAGCGCATGTCCATATAAGGTGTGAGGCCGAGCTTCTTGAGAATAGCGGCGTGCGCAGGTTCTGCCGCGAGGTGCGAGGGCAGAAGGTAGCCCGTGACTGCGGGCGCGAGCGCCTCGGCGATCAAGGCTGCCGCGCCCGTGTTGAAGCCGTCGAGGATGACGACGGCTCTTTTTCTCGCCGCACCGAGAATGAGTCCTGCGATGCAGCCAAGCTCGAAGCCGCCGACCTTCTGCAGCACGTCGATGCCGTCGCTCGCGTCGGGGCGGTTGACGGCGAGGATTTGGCGCACGACCTCGATCTTCTTTTTCAGGCGTTCGTCGGAGATGTTCGTGCCGCGCCCCGTCGCCTGCTCGGGCGTAAGACGGCACAGGCAGGCGGCGATCGCTGCGCTCGCCGTCGTATTCGATATGCCCATTTCGCCCGGCAGGAAGCAGCGGCAGCCTTCGGCGGTGAAGTCCTCGGCGAGGCGGATGCCGACGGCGAGCGAGCGGAGCGCTTCCTCGCGCGTCATGGCGGCTCCCTTGGCGGAGTTCTTCGTGCCGTGCGCGATCTTGCGGTCAATGAGCGAAGGGAGCGGCGGCAAAGGCGCCTTGATGCCAAGGTCGGCGACATGAAGATCGCTTCGGGCGAAGTTTGCGAGCGCATTGGCGACTGCGCCCTTGGCGAGCAGGTAGTTCGCTGTCATCTGCGCCGTCGTCTCGGGCGGATAGGCGCTGACCTGCATTTCGGCGACGCCGTGATCGGCGCAGCAGATCAGTGTGCATTTCTTCGGCTTTTCGAGATGCTCCCATGTACTCTTCGTCGCGCACATATAGCGGTCGAGGAGGGCGGCGAGTGCGCCGAGACCGACGCCTTGCGGCAGCTTTTCCTGCAGGGCGCACTGCAGATGTTCGTCTGCTCTATCATCGGGCGGCTCGATGGCGCGAATGGTATCGTGCACGAGGCCGGCGTCGTCCGTCCGGCGCAGATCGCCTCCTAGGGGGGCGACAGTTCGCTTCATATCGCTGCCTCCTTCGGCACCTGCTTCAAGGAGAGGCCGATGCGCCCGCGCTCTTCGTCGACCTTGATGACCATGACGTTTACGATGTCGCCGACGGATACGACGTCGAGCGGATGCTTGACGCGCTTCTTGCTGAGTTCTGAGATGTGGATGAGCCCCGCCGTCTTGATGCCGATGTCGACGAATACGCCGAAGTCCGTGATGTTGCGCACCGTGCCGCGCATGACGGCGCCTACCTTGATGTCGGAGAGCTTGACGATGGACTGGCGCGTCAGGGGTGCGGGCAAGTCCTCGCGCGGGTCGCGCCCCGGCTTCTTGAGCGCGTCGATGATGTCGCGCATGGTCGGAGCGCCTGCCGCGAGTTCCTTGGCAAGCGTTTCGGCATCGGCGAGGCGGAGCTTTGCGCCGAGCGTATCGAGAGCCTTCTTGTCGCCGAGGTCGTCAAGCGAGAAGCCCAGGCGGTCGAGCAGCTTTTCGGCGAGCGCGTAGGATTCAGGATGGACGGGCGTGTTGTCGAGGGGGCTTTTGCCGCCTGCGATGCGCAAAAAGCCCGCGCACTGCGTGAAGGCGGCAGGGCCAAGGCGCGGCACCTTGAGGAGCTGGCGGCGGTTGGCGAAAACGCCGTTTTCGTCGCGCCAGTCGACGATGTTCTTCGCGATCGCCTTCGTGACGCCCGCGATGTGCGAGAGAAGAGTCGCCGAAGCCGTGTTGAGGTTCACGCCGACATGGTTGACGGCGGACTCTACGACGGCGTCGAGCGCGGCGGCAAGCTCCTTTTGGTTCACATCGTGCTGGTACTGGCCGACGCCGATGGCCTGCGGGTCGATCTTCACGAGTTCGGCGAGGGGATCCTGCACGCGCCGCGCGATGGAGACGGCGCCGCGAATCGTCACGTCGTATTCGGGAAGCTCCTCTTTCGCGAGCTTCGAGGCCGAGTAGACGGATGCGCCCGCTTCGTTCGTGATCAGGTAGTGAACGGGCAATTTGTTCTCGCGAATGAGATTCGCCGTGAATTCTTCCGTTTCGTAGGAAGCCGTGCCGTTGCCGATGGAGATGAGCGTCACGCCGTGCTTCTTGATGAGCGCGAGCACCTTTTTTGCCGCTTCGGCGCGGCGCTCTTCGCTCATCGTGAGGTAGAGAACGCCGTGGTCGACGACTTGCCCCGTGGGACTGACGACGGCCATCTTGCAGCCCGTGCGGTAGCCGGGATCGAGTCCCATGACCGTGTGGCCGGCGAGCGGCGCTTCCAAGAGGAGCTGCTTGAGGTTTGCACCGAAGACATGGATCGCCTGTTTTTCGGCGTTTTCTGTCAGAAGAGCGCGAAGCTCGCGCTCCATGGCGGGGAAGAGCAAACGTTTATAGCCGTCCTCGATCGCTGCCTTCAGCGATTCGCGGAAGATGGAATCGCCCTTTGCCAGCCCGTCGAAGATTTCCGCCGCAAGTTTTTCGTGGTCACATTGGAGCGTGACCTTGAGGCAGCCCTTCTTCTCGCCGCGGTTGACGGCGAGGATGCGATGCGAGGGCAGCGTGCGAAGCGGCTCCTTGTAGTCCTGATACATGAGGAAGGTCTGCGCGTCCTCGGCTTCTTCGTCGAGCGCAGTCACGAGTTCTGCCCGCTGCCAAAGCTCCTTGCGCATCTTCTGGCGCAGCGCAGCGCCCTCGGAAACGGTCTCGGCGACGATGTCCATCGCGCCGGAGAGCGCGTCCTCTGCCGTCTCTACGCCCTTCTCCGCATCGATGAACTGCGCGGCGTATTCTTCCACCGTGCCGCTTTTCTCTTCCTGTGCGAGAATCGCGAGCGCCAGCGGCTCAAGCCCCTTTTCCCGCGCGACGCCCGCACGCGTGCGCCGCTTCTGCTTGAAGGGCAGGTAGATGTCTTCCAGCTCCTGCATCTTCAGCGCCCGGTCGAGCGCTTCCTTGATCTCGGGCGTGAGCTTTCCCTGCTCCTCGATGCTCTTTTCGATCTCCTGCTGGCGCTTCACGAGATTTCTGAGGCGCGAAAGCTCGCTCTCGACGGAGCGCACCTGCTCTTCGTCGAGTTCGCCCGTCGCCTCCTTGCGGTAGCGCGAGATGAAGGGCACGGTGTTTCCCTCGTCGAGGAGCGCGATCGTCGCCTCCGCCTGCTTCGCCCGGATGCCCAAAGCGCGCGCAATAGCCGCGCCGATGTTTTCTTCTTTCATGGGAATACCTCTTGTCTTTTGAAAATTGCTTCCTAAAATTATAGCACAAGTTTCCCTTGGATGCTTTTTCTTCTTGTCGTAATATCCACGGAACGGATTTTGCACCTGCTCCCGCCTTCTGAATGGCGACAAAAAAGGCACTGTGCTTCCAGTGCCTTCGTATCACTTGTATATCTTGCTTCTATGACCGATTTCGACTGCGATGACGATCAGCTCGTTGTCACGGATTTCTGCAATCAATCGGAAGTCCGCGACGCGATACCTCCAATACTTTCCGAGGTTTCCAGTGAGAGCCTTCCCGTAGATGCGAGGATTTTCGCAATCGACCAGATTGCTTTTCATCCACTGGATTATGCGATTGCGCGTGCTGTTGTCCAGTTTTTGAAGCGTCTTGTCAAACTTCTTGGTCGTTATCAGTCTATACACTTTTCAGCCCCTCTAAGACTTCGCTGAAAGGCGTCGTCTCAAGCGTGCCGTTTTTGAGATCCTTTTCATACTCGCGTATGATTTCCATGTCGTACTCATCTTCTAGCCTGTCATATATGAGATTTTTCAATGTTGCCGATGACAGCCCTGCCGCATAGAGCGGGGAGATGGCTTCGAGAGCTTTTAGTTCTCCGTCGGTAAAATGCAGGTTCAAAACTTTACCCATGATACCCCATCCCTTTCGTCCGTGGCCCTTCTACTTTTATGCTGAATTCATCTTCCAGTCTCTGAAAGATGAAGCGGCGAACAAGTTCGGCATGAGAACAATCATATTTTTTTGCCAGTCGGTCAATCATCTGATATTCAGCATCTGAAAGGTTCATGCGTATCGGGCTGTGCGCTCTTCTTTTTTTCATAATCGCTCCCTCCCGCTAAAACACCAATAGTTCTATCTCTTCGTTCATTTTTTCCATAACCTCATATAAGGCTGTTAAAAATACTTCTCCATCGGTTCCAACTGGAAGGGCGCACTTTTTCTTGACATTAATTCCAGTAAGACTAACTTCTGACTGATATCCTGGACAAGCTTTTCCTTTCAACTTGCCTCGATTAACAGACCAATTATCACAACATTTTATAAGCCAATCTTTGATTTTAGCAGAGCAGATTCCGTTCTTATCCTTTTTCATCAGAGTTAGAACAATGCGTCCAATATTTGCGTCAGATACTTCATTTGCAAGTGTTGAAAAAGCATCTTGTCGGGGCTGGTTCGGTATAAGCATTTCCAAGCCAATCTCTACAGAGTTAACCCGTTCAAACCCGTTAATTTTATCTATAAATCCTTGATCTATTTTATGATGAAACCGAATTTCCGCAATATCCGTTACAAGCATTCCGGTTTCCTTGAAATACATCAAAAAATAATTAAAATATTCAGCAATCCTTCTTGCGCTTGCAATATTACCCTGATACTCACCAAGGATAAACATACCGTCTTTAAAGCGGAGAGAAAAAGCTGTTTGCATAGTTTCATTTTGTGTTAACTCTTTGGGATTTGACAATCTCTCAAGAGATTCACGATCAAGCAAATATGTATGAATTCCATTTTCTGTACTGATAAAGTAACCTTCTAAAAAGTTTGAAATTATATTATCATTTTGCATATTTTCTAAAGCCATTGTCCAAGGATTATTTTCGTCGCCACGTTTGGTACGTTTTTTTATATCCAACTCTACTATAAGCGAAATAAGCATTTGCACATCTTTACATCGTTTGTCTGACCAATTGGTAGTTCTCCTCTCCTTATCAGCATTCTCTAAAACCAGCTCAGTATAGTATACATAAAAATTCCGATTTTTTGTCTTCGCCTTATAATCAACCATACTATCGGTTTTCCTCCTCGTAGAATATGTTATATAAGCAAGACAACTTTCCTTGCCTACATAAAACCCTTTTAAAACAGAGCCTCCTTCCGTGTTACGGTGTCTTGCTCTGCAACGATTGACGCGACACCGTCTGCGCTTGGACAAGTCCTTGATCGAGGAAGAGGCTGTACATTCTCTCGAACCTTTTGGAAATCGGCTGGATAGATGCGTTCAAATTGTAAGCGTCTTTAGCGAAGATTTAGTTGTAAAATGAAATCGGATACCTAAAAAGGGCAGGCGGGAGCAGCTGTGGTAAAATGTTTTGACAGAAACCTACACCGAAAGGAGGATCCTGCATGTCCAGGAAACATTCTACCACAACTACGCGAAACTTCAAACATCTAACCGCTTATCAAAGAGGTGAAATACAGGCGCTCTTGAAAGAGGGGCTGCCGAAGATGCGAATCGCCCAAAAGGTCGGCATCGTCCGTTCTACCCTCTATGAGGAGCTTAAACGAGGTACAGTAGAGCAGATGAACTCCGATCTCACCAAACGCCGTGAATATTTCGCTTACACGGGGCAACTCATCTATGAGGAACATCGCAAAGTCTGCCGCAAACCATATAAGGTGGATGCCGCATCCAACTTTCTGCGACATATAGAAAAAGTTGTATTGGAGGATAAAATCTCCCCCGATGCAGTTTGCGGCAGGGCGAAACGAATTTCATCCAGCGTTTCTATCGCCTCTCCATATCCGGCATCGACGCTGAGGAGATCAGCTGCAAGGAAGGAGATAAATTCACATAATGGTCGTCATAAACCATGCACGAGCAGGGGTTGTACGAGCACATAAAGGTTTAGAAATATCGACAATCTGATTGATATGATCATGTTCCAGCGTCCTACTATTGATGCTCATTTTCCATGAGAATATAGAGCAGCCCAATAAGTATATCTTACTCACACACTCTGACGATGCCTCTTATTTTATTGCATTCTCATAGACTGTCTCTAAACACTTTCGCTTTCATCTTTCCAAATAAGAAAGGTAAATAAAATGCCGATATTTCGAATACACAAAATACTCGAATAAAACATACCAAAAGCCAAAATGATAGATAAACATATAAGCCAAATAGAAATAACAGCAAGTATCGGTGTCCATTCTTGAATAAACAACAAAAACAAGGCATAAAGCAAAAATATAAATTGTATCAGGACTGCCCATGCAAAATATGCATATATCTGATCCATTTGACGATATCTAGTTTTACGTGCAGACTTCATTATCCGCCTACTCTTCAAGAGTTTAATAAGTACAGAATTGGAATTTGCAAAATAAATAAGACTCGATGCATTCAATGTAGCTTGGAATGTCAACACTGGAAGGCAAGCCTTTGTTAAAGATTTAATATTCATCAAAAAACTTTCAGGACGGCTAAAATAAAGCAAACTGCTAACTAATATGAGAGACGTTAGGACATCAAAAGCCATATGTTTTGTACGTTTCAAATACCAATAGCACGCTATAATCTGCAACATTTTCCTCCCTCCTCCTATATTATATTGCGTCTATATCATGCCGTCAATCTTTGCGATGCGTGCAGGAGTCCTCGAAAAATCCTCTGCATCCTGCTATAATGGAAAAGAAAATTTCTGGAAAGGGGCGCGTCCGATTGGAAAAGATTCGCTTGGCGGTGGCAAGGTGTATCAAGGGGCGCCTGCAGCCGCCGTGCCGCGCGTGCGAGGATGTCTGTCCCGTCGGCGCGTTCCGCTGGGGCGTGCCGCATCCCGATCTCTGTATCGACTGCGGCCTCTGCACGGCCGTCTGTCCGGCCGCCGCCGTCGAGACGCGGCTTGACTATGCGGCGAAGCTGACGGCTGTCGTGGCTGCTGATGCGCCAAGCGTGCGCCTCGCATGCGCGAAAAGCGCGCCGGATTCCGCTCTTCCGTGTCTCGGCTTTCTCACGCGCGGCATTCTCTGGGCGATTGCTTCGCAGAGGGAAGTGCAGCTCGACATTGGCGCTTGCCGCGCGTGCCTGCCTGCCGTTCACGCGCACCTCGCACGCGAGGCTGCCGCCGTCGATGCGGCCCTCGCGGCGGCGGGGCGAGCGCCGCTTCGCTTGCTTGATGCTGAGCCTGCCGCACGCGAGTACAGCCGCCGCGATTTTTTCCGCCGCTTTCGCGATGTGGCGAAGGAGAAGTTCGGTCAGGGAGATGCGGCAGGCGGTGCGGGGGGGAGTGCAGCAGGGGAGCACGACGTTGGGTTTGCCGAGCGTATGGCGTGCGGCACTGCAAGTGCGACGCATGCGGGCACAGCATCGGCAGAGGCGGGTGACGTTTTGCCGCCGGATGCAGCGGGAATGGGGCAAGACTCCATGTTCCCTGCACTCACTCCGTTCTCCGCTCCCGCCTGGGCATTCGCTCATGGCGCACAGCCCGCTGCCGTGCATGCTGACCTCGCGCTCTACAGCGGCTGCAATGCCTGCGGCTTCTGTGCCCGCCTGTGTCCGCACGGAGCGCTGCAGGCAAGTGTCGAGGGTGAGGCCTTCGTGCTCGCTTTCACGCCGCAGCTCTGCACCGCTTGCGGACTCTGCACCGCACGCTGCCCGAAGAGCGCCTTGCGCCTCGCCGCTTCTCCCACCGCCAAGCGCTGGCGCATCCCGCTGCCGCGCTGCAAATCCTGCGGCACACCGTTTCAGCCGATCGGCGCGAGTGCGATCTGCCGCGCTTGCATGGAGGGATGAAGGCAAGATTTTGTCATGCGTAGAAGTATCCTTTTCGCGTTTGGCAAGAGTCATCGGCACAAAGAGCGAATTGATTTTGACACTGCGCCTGAGGTATGGTATTCTAAACGAAATATATGAAATCATCGTGAAGGAGTGTCGGTCTATGAAAAAACGCAACCTGCTCGCTTTGACTGCGGCGCTCGCGCTCAGCAGCAGCGCTGCGTTCGCCGCGTCGTCGGCGCAAGACGCTGCAGCGGAAGCGGCTTCGGCTGCGCCTGTCGCTGTGAAATCTGCTCCTACGCAGTCATATGCGCAACGCACGACTGCATCGAAGGATGAAAAGACAAAAGAGACGGCGGTAACTCCAAGCTACATTGAGGCGCCGGAAGAATTCGAGATTGCTTCCCTTGGGCGTCCGTCGACAGTGCAAAACTATCGACTTTTCAAAGGGGATACGATGCGCATTTTGCCCATCGGCTTCACGGAAGATATAAATATTGAAGAGATTCCAGTTGGTGTCGACGGCTGCGTGCAGCTTCCTTATGTCGGCAGTGTCAAGCTGGAAGGCATGACGCTGGATGAGGCGAAGGAAGCGCTTCTGGAAGCCTTCGGTGAGTACATGCGCATCCCTGATATCTCTATCTTCGTCACGGAATATGGAAAGCGCAAGGTCTACGTCATGGGTGACGTGGAAAAGCCCGGCATTCAGGAGATGGATGCTGACAATATGAATGCCTATGCTGCCCTGGCAAGCGCCGGCAGTTGGACGGATCACGGGCGCAGCACGCGCATCCAAGTTATCCGCGTGCGCGATAATGTGATGTATTACCGTATGTTAAATATGAAGGCCTATGTGAAGAAGCATGACATTACACAAAATGTTTTCCTTGAAGATGGAGATATCGTCTATGTGCCGGCGACAAATGGCGTCAAATTCCAAGAAGATATTTTGCCGTATATCAACGTGTGGGCGCTGTATAAATCTTTGACGGACTAAATTCGTGGACTAGGAGAGAAACTGCAATGGAACAAAATGAGGACGCGATTGATCTCTCGAAGCTTTTTCGTATCATGGCTGCGCGTTGGAAGGTCATGACAACGCTCGTGTTCGTGTGCACGGCGGTGGCGGTAATGATTGCTTTTGTGTTACCGAAGGAGTATGAGTCTACCACGCTGGTGCAGACGCGAAACTCCAGTAAGATTGATGTTTCAGGCGCTGCCGCCGCGATGGCGATGCTGGGGGTAGGTAGCGGATCTGTGTCGTCGCCGACGATGAATTACATAGAGTTGATGAAGACGCGTACGGTACTTGAACCTATTATTGACAGCATGTCTTTTGAAGATGGCAAGAAGCCGGATGCGAAAGCTTTTGCAAAAAACTATCTTGATATTAAAAACACCAAGGGAACGAATCTTATTGAGGTTACTGCGCGAGGGAAAAATCCAGAAGAGGCACAGATGATCTCGCAAGCTGTCGTTGACAACTTTCTCCTCATGCAGACAGACATGAACCAGGAGACGCAGTCCTTGCTTGTGAAGTTCCTTGACAAGCGCATTGCGGAAAGCAAGCAGGAGTCGGAAGAGGCCGAGCAGAAGCTGGCAGCCTTCAGCAAGGAGCATAAGATATACAGCCCCGATGAACAGGTCAAGGCAGCGATTGAACAACTGGCTGTCTTTGACAAGGCGATCAGTGAAGCCGAGGTGCAGCAGAAGTCCGCACAAGCAGAATTTGATGCGGCCGAAGCGAAACTTTCGGAACAGAAGATGAGGAGCAGAGCATATAATATTTCTGATAACACGGTCGTACAGAAAATCCGAGATCAGATTGTTGCGAAGCAGGTGGAACTCGTGGGTCTTGAGCAGCGCTATACCGACAAGCATCCAGACGTGCAGAAGGCGAAGAGCGAATTGCAGCAACTGCAGGGAAGTCTCAATGCAGAGGTTGCCGCGAGTGTTGACTCAAATGCCGCGACGCTCAATCCGACGCAGTCAGAGCTTTTGAAAAGGTATGCTTTGGCGGCCGTTAAAGCTTCTGTCGCAGAGGCTGAGGCGAGTGAACTCAAGGAACTTCGCAGCAAAAAGGAAAAAAATATTGGGGATATGCCCAATGACGTTTTGGAATATATGGCACTTGAACGCGATGTGAAGATTAAGGGAGAAGTTTACCTGAATCTTGTTAAGCAGAGCGAGCAGAGCAAGATTCAAGAGGCGATGGACAGCATGGATATCCAGATTGTCGATCCGGCGAACCTGCCAGATGTGGATAAGCCTGTCGCACCGCGAAAGAAATTGATTACTGCGATCGGCTTTGTAATCGGCGTGCTTCTATCTATGGGATATGGACTGTTCATGTATAGACGGACGGCATAGTTTTAAGTGGAGGCTTACGTGGCAATCTGCTGATAGAAATGAAGAGGGGGTCGACAAGTATGCAATATCAATTGCCAGCAACTGTTCGACGAATATGCGCCCCTCTTCTTTTTGTGATTTTTGACTATATCGCCATTTTGCTTGCAGAGAAGGTTGCTTTTGGCCTGCATGATCTCTATGGTCTCTTTGTAGGGGATTCTTATCATATTGCAAATGCCTATGTATTCTTCTGGATCCCTTTGCTTTTTATTGCGTTCCTTGGCATGGCGCAGACCTATACGAAGATGCAGCCAATCCTTGAGACGGTGCGGCAGATTTTCTACGCAGTTCTTTATGCGCTTGTTACATGCATCATCGTGCTTTATTTCATGCAGGCGAGTCTTTTGGCATCGAGACTTTATGTCGTCCTATTTGCCTGTCTGGTGTTGTTCAACGTATATGCCGTTCGCTATGTATGGTTGAAGATTCTTAAGATGACAAATATGCTGACAAGACCCATCATTTTAATCGGTGCAGGGAAAACCGCAGAGCAGGTATTGCGTTCTTTTGAACAGGATTTGGGTTATCGCTATAGAGTGGTCGGAATTCTCGATGATGCGCCTGTTTCAGATGAGTTGCCTCGGAAGTTTCTTTTGCTTGGAACTTTAGAAAAAGCATCAGAAATTATACACGAGTCTGGGGTCAAGACTGTTGTGATTACGGTTCCTGGGATGGAGAAGAACCGACTTAAGCGTCTTTTGGAAGGTATACAGCCTTATGTAAGAGATATCATCTTTGTGCCTGACCTTGTCGGAGTTCCTCTTTACAATGTAGAAGCGCAGACTCTATTCAACGAACAGATTATGCTGCTTTCGTTGCGCAATAATCTCGCTAGGCGAAGGAATAAGCTGATCAAGCGCTTTTTTGACGTTATTGTTGGGAGCATATTGTGTATCCCGATTATTCCTATCATTGCTGCGATTTCTCTATGTATCAAACTTGATTCAAAAGGATCGGTATTCTTTAATGCGCAACGTATTGGGAAAAGAGGGAAGACGTTTACTTGTTATAAATTTCGCTCCATGCATCTTGACTCTCAGAGGATTTTAGAAGAGTATCTTGCAAGATATCCTGAAGCAAAGAGAGAGTGGGATACGTTTGCTAAACTGCGTGATTATGATCCGCGCGTTACAAGGATTGGTAAATGGATTCGTAAGTATAGCTTGGATGAACTTCCTCAGATTTTAAATGTCATCAAGGGCGATATGAGTCTGGTGGGGCCACGCCCATATCTTCCGCGTGAGAAGGAAGATATGGGAGAATATCTTCCGACAATTACACTCACTGTCCCAGGAATTACGGGCTTTTGGCAGACTAGCGGACGAAATGATGTGAGCTTTGCAGGACGTGTCGCTATGGATACGTGGTATGTGAGGAATTGGTCGATCTGGTTGGATTTGATGTATCTGTTCAAGACGGCGAAGATTGTTTTTACAGGAAAAGGGGCATATTGATGCGAGTTGCCATAGTGTGCGATTGGCTTGTTGTTTACGCTGGAGCGGAGAGGGTTCTGGAACAGATTCTGAAAATCTATCCGGATGCCGATTTGTTTTGCCTTGTTGACTTTCTGCCGGAAGAACAACGTGCTTTTATTATGAATAAATCGACACAGACTAGCTTTATTCAACATCTTCCGTGTGCAAAAAAGAAATATCGCTCATATTTGCCACTGATGCCACTTGCTATTGAGCAACTGGATGTCAGCCCGTATGATTTAGTTATTTCCAGTTCTCATGCAGTGGCAAAGGGGGTTCTTACGGGTCCAGATCAATTACACATTTCGTATGTTCACTCCCCTATTCGTTACGCATGGGATTTGCAGCATCAATATTTGCAGGAAGCGAATTTGACGCGAGGAATAAAGGGGTGGATGGCAAAGGTAATTCTTCATTATATGCGCCTATGGGATTATCGCACGGCGAATGGGGTGGATCATTTCATTGCGAATTCTAAATTCATTGCAAGACGCATCAAGAAAGTCTATGGCAGGGATGCTGCAGTCGTTTATCCTCCGGTAGATATCGAAGCTTATGAACTTTGTGAGAAAAAAGAGGACTTTTATTTGACCGCATCACGGATGGTTCCCTATAAGAAAGTAAAACTCATAGTTGAAGCATTCAATGGAATGCCGGATAAAAAACTGTTAGTTATTGGTGATGGGCCTGAATATGGAAAAATAAAAGAAATTGCGAAAGGCAATATTACCTTGATGGGATATCAACCATTTGCTGTACTTAAAGAAAAAATGCAAAAGGCAAAAGCCTTTGTTTTTGCTGCGGAGGAAGATTTTGGAATTACACCTGTCGAAGCGCAGGCGTGTGGAACTCCTGTGATTGCTTACGGTAAGGGTGGAGCGTTGGAAACAATCTGTGGGCAGGAATGTGAAGAGCAGACGGGGATATTTTTTTATACGCAGGAGAAAGATGCAATAGTAGATGCTGTATCCTGCTTTGAAAATTCTGTAGCGAAATTTCTTCCACGATTTTGTAGAAAAAATGCAGAGAGATTTTCGATCGAGGTTTTTATAGAGAATATGAAGACTTACATTAACGGAAAAATATCAAGGAGCTGAAGTTGTGGAAATTAAAGTGAGCATTATAATACCTGTTTATAATGTGAAACCGTTTATGGAAAAGTCGTTTTCGTCCATAATGAATCAGACATATAAGAACATTGAAATCATTGTCGTTGACGATGGTTCAACCGATGGGTCTGGAGAGATTTGTGAGCAATTTGCCGAGATGGATTCTAGAATACAGGTCTATCATAAAAAGAATGGTGGGTTGTCTTCGGCTCGGAATCATGGATTGCGCTATGTTACAGGTGAGCTTTTGATGTTCTTTGATCCTGATGATTGGCTGGATCTTGATTGTATTTCGTTATGCGTAAAAGAGATACAGAGGCAAGGCGTGGATTGTGTTTTGTTTCCCTATATTCGTGAATTTAAGAATTGCAGTAAGGTTAATTTCATATTGGGAAAAGTGAGCTGTAATATAAAAAAGAAAGATATTTCCCAAAAAATATTTGGTCCGTTGGGTGAGAGTGTTAATTATCCGCAAAATATGGATGATTTGAATATGGCTTGTGGTAAGATATATTATTCAAAGTTTGTAAAAGGTATGCAATTTTTGCCTAAAACGTTTATTGGTCCGGCTGAGGATTTGGCTTTCAATGCAGAGCTGTTTCTAAGAATGGAATCATTTTTCTATATATCATCCACATTTTATCATTATAATAAAATGAATGAGAACGCTATTACTGTGACATATGATGGCAATATGCTTTCGACGCAACGAAACGTTTATCTCCACTTGAGTCGCTTGATTCAAGAATATATGCTAGATGATACCTATTCGCAGGCCTTGTCGAATCGTAAATTGCTTGGTTTTTTTGTATTGGGGATTAATATTGTACGATCCTCACGTAGCTTTTGCCAAAAATATATAGATATGAGGAATTTGCTTTGTAGCATGGAGATACAGCAACGGTTTTCTGATATTAATTTTAGCAAGTTTAATAGAAAATGGAGATTTATATGGAGATTGTGTCAGCATAAGCAATCCTTCGCAGTATTATTGCTTTTTTTGTGTGCAGATCGTTTAAAGGCCTATTTAAAATGATTTCACAAAGGAATGAATTGGAGTATGCGAATAGAAAGTAGACTTTTTTATTTGGGAATCATCTTGATGCCGTTTATTGGTACTATCGCTATTACGAAAAAAATATTTTACCCATTAGGTTCAGGTTTATTTTTGTTCGCTTTGATTGGAAGTTTTTTTTGGCTTATTCGACGTCGGCGTATAGAAATTCCGTCTCAGCGAGTTCTTTGGTTTATTATGGTTTTTGTAATATTTTATTTTATCTCGGGAGCCGTCAATCTTCCTTCAATGTTTCGATCTGTATGGCAGGGAGTGCAAGGTATTGAGCGATATCTGTTATCTATGGGTTTGTGGAGTGTAGAATTTATTTCTTTACTGTATATGTATAATATATATCTATCAGAAAAGAACGCTAGGGAACGGATCTCTTTTTTTCTTTTGATTTCCTTCTTCTTATCGGCGGGTTGCGGAGTTGTAGAATTTATATCAATCCTTGGCAATAATGCCGCAACGGAAGTCCTGTCTGGGATAGATTCGCTGTATCGTGGGGAACTTTTCCGGCAACCTTTCAGAATTCAATCTTTTGCCAGTGAACCTTCTCAATATAGTGTATATTTGGTCGTTATTTTTCCACTTCTGTTATTTAAATTAATCAAAAGCAAACACATTTTGTTTTATGCTTTATCGTTGGTTCTTTTCTTTGTTTTACTGTTTGCAACATACTCACGGACAGGTTATTTCATTATTTTGATAGAATTCTTTGGCTTTTGCTTTTTTTTTCGCAGGGAAATCCGATGGGAAAAACTTTGCATGTTTTGCTTGATGCTTTTTCTAATATTGGGAGGTGGGGGAAATCTTGTTGGAGATGCAATAGGAGGAAGTGAGCGGGTCGTAGAGATGTTTGCTACACTTTTATCTAACGATATCGTATTTTCTAATATGTCGAATATGGCTCGTTTTGGAGCAACGATGGCAGCCATGGGGATTTTCCAAGATCATATTTTTTTTGGTGTTGGATATGACCAATTTGCCTTTTATGCAGCGAACTATTATCCAGACTGGGCATATATGAGTATCGAAATTGTAGATTGGAGTACAAATTATAGTGGGAGGGCTGCTTGGCCGCCAGCCTTCAACTACTATGTACGGCTACTAGCAGAAGTGGGATTTTTCGGAGCTTTGGCTTGGATTGGAGTCTTGTGGAGCGTATGGAGAGAAGGATGGAGAGCTCTGGCGGTTGGCATTGAATATGATTACTTGAAAGTTTATTTGATTATGTTTTTAGGACAAGCAGCAATTCTTTTTAATACTTCGGACATAAGCATCACTAATATCTTTGTTGCTGCAGTTATACTAGCAGAAACAAGAAGGCTTCAACAAGAAAGTTTCAAAAAGAAAGAGGGATTATCAGACAAGTGTGGAATAACGAAGAGATGAATGGATTTCTTCTCTTTGCTGGTCAGGTGAAGCATCATGGAAAGAATGTTGATTATTGGATATAAACAAGATTATACAATAGATATCATTCCAGATTCGATGAAAGACGTTGTGTTTTCATATAAAGAATATTCAACTACCATTCTTAAAGTGATTCGTCGCTTATGCGTAAGCTTTCGTGTGCCGTATCAGAGAATCTGGTATGCCTGTAAGGATGAGGATTTTTCGAAATATGATATCATTCTCCTGTATGAGTGTATGGGGGCGCCAGAGCTTATTGCCTACATCCGCGAGAGGAATTTGCATTGCCGCATCATCTATTGGCAGTGGAATACGGTTGCAAAAAAAGAAAAGGTTATGCTCTATTCGCCATATAAAGAATTTCTTTCTCTATTGCCGCTACGAGAGCGTTACAGTTTTGAAATCTGGTCATTTGATCGGGGGGATTGTGAAAGGTATGGTCTTTTCTATAACAATCAGGTAGCAATTCGATTCCCTATTGAGAAAGTTTCACCTGAATATGATCTGTTTTTCTGTGGACAGGATAAGAAACGGTTTCCTTTGTTAAACGGAATCGTCGCTCTTGCAGAGGCTTGTCATTTGTCACATCGTATATTTCTCCGACCAGATGCGGGTGTTCATTATCCGCAGGCGGAAGGACTTACCCTGCTTAAGCGAAATTTGCCTTATGTGGAAATGGTGCATAGGTTGCAGCGAGCATCTATTTTGGTCGATCTTGTCCAGAATGGCCAGGGAGGATTGACGTGGCGTCCCTTGGAGGCTATGTTCTATCAAAAGAAGTTGATCACGAACTATCGTGATATTGTGACTTATGATTTTTATTCAGAAAATAATATCTTCATCATTGGGAAAGATCGTTCTGAAGACTTTGCGGCGTTTGTAGCGCGACCGTATCAGCCTGTTTCCGAGAGTATCGTTCAGAAGTATGAGTATACAGGCTGGGTAAAGAATTTCATTCGATAGATATTTGATGCTCAGAACCTCAGTACGGAGGAGATAGAATTATGCGTTTTTGTGTTGAACGTATTGGGAAAATTAAAAAGGCCGATATTGAACTCAAGGGTATCACTGTGATTGCGGGAGAGAATAATACTGGGAAAAGTACAGTTGGAAAGGCGTTGTATTGCATCTTTAACAGCTTTTATCACCTTGATGAACAGATTGAAGAGGCTAGAAGAGACAGGCTGAGAACTGCAATTGCCAGAGTACTGCCTGGTGAATATCTTGTAAGAAGTGATGCAAGAAGGATTCAGTTGTGGCTGGAAAGTAAACCAATCGAATATCCTACATTGGAAGAATATCCGGAATTTAGAAAAATATTAGAGAAAAATATACGTGTTTTTACCCCTGGCGAGGCTAAAGTCGTTGACATTTCTGACGACGATGTGCATAAGATTGGAGAGGAAGTCAAGCGAATACGAAGCATTTCACAGAAGGAAATATATCAGAGAATCCTATCGCAGTGGTTAAAGCGAGAATTTTCCAATGAAGTCAATTGTTTGCCTTTCGTCGATGAAGAGAGTGCGAGACTTAAGTTATCCATACGCGAGGATGAAATGGAGGCAATTATAAAGAATCATCAAGTAATCCAAATATCTGATTTGCGTTCTTTGCAGACGCAGGCGATATATATAGAAAGTCCATTTGCTATGGATTCACTTTCTCTTATTGAGGATGAATTCCATTTCCTTAGACGATCTTCGTTCGAACTGAGGCGCATTGGAGTAGCAGATCATAAGGAGCATTTACTGGGATGTCTGCGCAATAAAAAGAAAAAAAGCGGTGCCGACCAAGTTATGGGAGAGATTCTTGCAGATCGGCGCATGGATAAAATCTTGCGTAAGCTTTCAGAGGCCTGTGATGGTGAAATAGAACTGGGGGGGGATGTCCGTGCTTCATTTCGTTATGTAGGGAAAGCGGGTGTCGAACTCAATTTGGCAAATCTCTCCACTGGAATGAAGGCGTTCCTTCTTATAAAGCAGCTTCTTCAAAATGAGAGTCTGGAGATGAAGGGTGTGCTCATTATGGATGAACCAGAGGTGCATCTGCATCCAGAATGGCAGATTCTCTTTGCAGAAGTGATTGTCTTGCTTCAGAAAGAGTATGATATGCACATTCTGCTGACAACGCACAGCCCTTACTTCCTCCATGCAATTGAGGTATATTCGGCAAAACATAGGATTGCGGATCGGTGCAGATACTATCTGGCGGAGAATGTGGACGGACGCGCAGAACTCAAGAATGTCACGAGAGCGACAGAATTGGTCTACAATAAATTACTTCGTCCATTTGAGATTTTGAAAGCGGAGCAGTATCATGATAGTTAACTTTGATCAGATAGAGATATTTTCAAAACATAAAAAAACATTGCAGGAGACATCGAAGAATGAAACTGGGGGAATTTATATGACGATGTCTCAGAAGAAGGTTGTTTGCTTTGATGATGTGAAGGATGCATACGTTGCTGATTATTCAGTCAGTATGCATCCTTCCTCAACGGATGCTTTGCTTCAAGTGGGGGATAACGTGTACTTTATTGAGTTCAAAGATGGGTTCATGTCACAAAGGAGAATATATGAAGTTTGGAAGAAGATTTACGAGAGTCTCTTACTTTTTTGTGATATAACCAAACTACATATATCAGATACGCGTCGATGTATGACTTATATTTTCGTATATGATGAGGAAGATCATCCAGGCGGCAAGAATCAAAGCCAACCGTCTGAGATTAAAAATCTCGAACAAGACGAAGTTCAGGATAGCCCTAGTCAACGTAAAATCATGGTGAGTATAGCAGATAATATATCCAATAGGAATGCGGATGTGTTTGGTTTGCGGGCAGCATTCAAGGGGTTATATTTTCGTGACGTTCTCACTTATGATAAGAAGAAGTTTTCAGACTCGCTATTAGTGTAAACAATGGAAACGTTTCTGTTCGCAAAGTTTGTTTAAGGAAGTGATTGTGTGGCGATGATGTTTATATGAAAATCGTATTTATTCTACCTCGCCCATATCCTCATGTCGTTGGGGGATACAAGGTCGTATATGACTATGCAAACTATTTAGCAAGAAATCATGATGTGACAATTTATCATGTGGTGAATATGCCTTTTTCTCGTAGCAAAAGACCATCTTTGCTAAAGTATATCTACTTTAAGCTAAGTGGAAGTATTCACTTCGATTGGTATAAATTTTCCAACCCTGTTCAGATGAAATTATGTCATGATTTGCGCCAGATAGAACCCTGTGAGTGCCTGATTGCGACTGCATGGGGGACGGCATATATTGCGCATAGGCTTCGGGCGAGAAAAAAATTTTATCTGATACAGGGATATGAAATATGGGGAGGGGAAGACTGTGAAAATGTTTTTAATTCGTACCGCCTGGAGGGGATGACCAATATAGTCATAAGTACATTCCTCAAGGAAAAAGTGGAAACTGTTGGTGGGAATCCGTGTGTTGTTGTTCATAATGGTCTTGACTTAAAAAATTTTTTTATTAGGCATCTAAATCATGAACGAATGCCTAATAGTATTTTGATGATGTATAATCGACAATTTGAAAAAGGAGCACAAGATGGTATAGAAGCGTTGGTTCTCGTGCGAGAACAAATTCCCGATATAAAGGTGACTTTTTTTGGCGTTGAATCCTTCCCGCAAAATCTTCCTTCATGGATTCGGTATGTATGTAATCCCAAGCGTGAGGTGCTTGTAGAGTTATATAACCAGAACTCGATATTTGTCAATGCGAGTCATACAGAGGGGTTTGGGTTAAGTATAGCAGAAGCGATGGCTTGCGGATGTGCTGTTGTGGCAACGGATAGCGGAGGATGTAGAGATTTCGCTATTCATAATGAGACAGCATTGTTATCGCCTCCTCAAGATCCGAAGCAGTTAGCTTGTCACATTATTATGTTTTTGAGGGATTCTGCATATAAGGAGAAAATTGCAAGTAACGGATATGAAAAAATACAAGAATTTGAAATAGAAAAGGCATGTAGTGCCTTTGAGAAATGTATTTTAGGATGATTTTTATAGGTTAATATAGCTATATCCTGCTTATAATGAATTGAAAATGGGGAGTTAGATTTGTCACAAGAACCAATGATTTCTGTTATTATGCCCGTATATAATCAACAAAATTTTATCGGTGCAGCTATTGAAAGTATACTGGCACAAACATATTCGAATTTTGAATTGATTATTTTAGATGATGGTTCTACAGATGATAGTTTGAAAATTATACGGTCCTATACTGATCCACGCATACGCGTTGTCTGGGGAAAAGGAAATCGAAAACTCGTGCCGCCTCTCAATGATGGTATACGAATGGCGAGAGGAAAATATGTGGCACGCATGGACTCGGATGACATCAGTCTTCCTAGGCGTTTTGAGGAGCAAGTCGGATTCCTAGAAGCTCATCCTGATGTGGATATCTGTGGCACGTTTTTTCGTACGATTGGACGTGGGATTAATTATGTGGCATCATATCCGATAGAACATAATGATATAAAGTTGGCACAGATGTTTTTTTGCTCTTTTGCACATCCAGCAATAATGATACGGCGCTCCACTATACTTGAAAAAAATCTTTTTTATGATGAGGCCTTTTTATATGCTGAAGATTATGATCTGTGGAGTCGTATGGCATGGGAAGGGTGCGTGTTCTATAATATTCCGAAGGTCTTGTTGCGCTATCGTGTGGGAAAATTCCATATATCAAGTGTCCATGGCAGACGCCAGAAACAGCTGACGCATCAAATTGTTGCACGAAATCTTGTGCAGTTCGGATTGGAAGAGATGGATGTGCAGCCTCTTTTGAAAGAGATATGTAGAAGCAGTGAATTAAAAGATGCTCTTCATGTATTCGATATGCTCTTGGAGGTAAACCGTGAACGAAAAGTGTATGATCAAAAGAAATTTGAGATAATGGTTTCTCTTGCCAAGTTTTATTTTTTGTTTGAGTATACCAAGTTGGGTGTGCAGGTACTCTTCTGTATGGATAAGAAGGATGCCTTTCGTCATCCCAAATTGCTTGCAAGGTTATTTGTCAAGGTGATTCTATCTTACATTAGATAGTTCTTGCCATAGGAGAAGTTGGGTGAAGAAATAGTGTTATGATACTAATGCGTTTGGTTGGGGGTCTGGGGAATCAGATGTTCCAGTACGCCATGGCAAGTTCCGTGGCACGCCGTGCTGGAGAAATTCTAAAACTGGATTTATCATGGATTCGTCAGATGGAGAAAAAATTGTCAGCAGATGACATCTATGGATTGGGGATCTTTTCCTTCGATGAAAAATTTTCTACTTCGAATGAGGTGCAAAAATTTTTACCGTCGGGAAAGTTTTCTGCTAAAATATATCGTGCAGTCAATCGGAGAATGCCCTTTTCATGGCGCAGGGTTCTCGAAGAGGGAGGGATGGGCTGGCATCCGCAGATTATGGAAATACGGCGTTCCGTATACTTTTATATGGGATACTGGCAGAGCGAAAAATATTTCTCTGACTTTATCCAGGAGATACGAAAGGATTTTACTTTTCGTGAAGAGGTTCGCCAATCCATCGAGGAAAGACGTCCGATTGTAGAGAAGATCAGAAAGTCTGATGCAGTTAGTCTGCATATCCGACGGGGTGACTATGCGCAGAATCCGGCACTCGGTGAAATTTTTCTCTCTTTCACCATGCAGTACTATATTGATGCAGCGAGATATATCTCGGAGCGAGTGAAGACGCCTGTCTTCTTTATTTTCTCGGATGACATTCCTTGGGCGAAGGAAAATCTGCCGCTTCCCTATGAAGTTTGCTATATTGATGATAATATCCAAACTAATGAAAGGGAGATTGGTCATAAGTCCAAAGGGTACGAGGATATGTATCTGATGACGCAATGTCAACACAATATCATTGCAAACAGTTCCTTTAGTTGGTGGGGTGCATGGCTGAACCACAATCCGAATAAGATTGTGGTTGCTCCGAAGAAATGGTGCAATGGAAGTTTTAATTATGCGGATATTGTTCCCGAACAATGGGTGAAGTTATAAAAATTTGGATGAGTGGAGGACGAAGATGAAAAAAGCATTTATTACAGGGCTTACGGGGCAAGATGGCTCCTATCTTGCGGAATTCCTGTTGGAAAAAGGATATGAGGTACATGGCATTGTCCGCCGTGCGAGTGTGTTCAATACGGCTCGTATAGATCACTTGATGAAGGATATTCACACGTATCATGGCGATATGATTGATTCTTCCAATCTCAATCGTCTGATGGAAAGGATTCAGCCAGATGAAATTTATAATTTGGCGGCACAGTCTCATGTGCAGGTGTCTTTCGATGTGCCGGAATTTACAGCAGATGTCGACGGACTGGGGACTCTTCGGCTGCTTGATACGATTCGAGAAATGCGCAGCAATACGCGCTTTTATCAGGCATCGACCAGTGAACTCTTCGGAGGGCTCCCCGAGACGGCACCGCAGAGTGAGAAGACGCCGTTCTATCCGAAAAGCCCGTATGGCGCAGCAAAGTTGTATGCATATTGGATTACGGTGAACTTTAGAGAAGCCTACGATCTGTATGCGTGCAATGGCATCTTGTTCAACCATGAATCTCCACGGCGTGGCGAGACTTTTGTGACGAAGAAGATCACGCGTGCCGTCGCTCGCATTGCACAGGGGAGACAAGATAAGCTTTCTCTTGGCAATTTGGACGCGAAGCGTGATTGGGGGTATGCAAAGGATTATGTCGAGGCGATGTGGCTGATGCTGCAGCAGGATAAGCCGGATGATTTTGTCATTGCGACGGGTGAAACGCATACGGTACGAGAGTTTACGGAACTGGCTTTCCGTCATATCGGTGTGGATCTCGCATGGGAAGGAGATGGTGTTGAGGAAAAGGCATATGACCGCAAGACGAATCGACTTCTTGTTGAGGTAGATCCGAAGTATTTCCGTCCTGCCGAGGTCGAGTTCCTATGGGGCGACCCGGCCAAAGCGAAAGAGAAGCTTGGATGGACGAACAAGACGAGCTTCGAACGTCTTGTGGAGATCATGATAGATTACGATATGAAATTTGATAATTATGGTGGTGATCACAAATGATTTTATTGACAGGTGCAACGGGTTTCCTTGGAAAACGAGTGGCTAAAAAATTGGAAGCACGCGGTTTAGTTTTTCACCCGACATCGCTTTCGCTGGGGACAGATCTGAGAGAGTTCTCTGCCGTTCAAAAGCTATTTAAAGAAGTGAAGCCGGAAAAGGTCATCAACTGTGCAGCTTATGTCGGCGGTATTCAGTTCGGCTATAAGCATCCTGCCGAGCTTTTCCGCAACAATCTCCTGATGACGATCAATCTCTTGGAGGCGTGCAGGGAGTTTTCCGTCGGACGCTTGGTCAATCCCATTTCGAATTGTGCCTATCCGGCACGCGCCACGTTCTTCAAGGAGAGTGAGTTCTGGGAAGGCGAGCTTCATGAATCAGTGATGGTCTATGGTCATGCACGCAAGACCTCATGGGTCGGTGCCTGGGCATACGAGAAACAGTATGGCCTTGACTCACTTAATCTGATTCTTTCCAATATGTATGGTCCGGAAGATCACTTTGAGGAGGAGCGGTCTCATGCGCTCGGCGCTCTCGTCATGAAGATTGTCAAGGCAAAGCGAGAGAACCTTCCTGAGGTTATTGTGTGGGGTTCGGGAGAGCCCGTACGTGAATGGCTCTACGTTGATGATGGTGCAGAAGCGATGGTTCGCGGGCTTGATGCGCCGCATTCGGAGCAGCCGGTGAATATCGGTGTAGGTAAGGGAATTTCCATCATCGATATGGCGAAACTCATCCAAGAGGATGTCGGCTATGCGGGCGAACTGAAACTCGATCCCTCGAAGCCGGATGGAGCTCCGTATAAGACAGTGGACGGCAGCAAGGGGCGTGCCCTCCTTGGTTGGAGTCCGGAGAAAGATTTCCGAGCGGGGATTCGTGAGACAGTGCAGTGGTATCTTGAAAATTGCTGAAAAATAGTCTGTGTTTGTACGGTTTTGTAGAAATGAGGTATATGCATGAAAATGGTACAGTCCCCAAGTGGGAAGATTTTGGCGAAGCATATCACAGCGGACGATATTCAGGATGGTCTGGGCTTCTTCTCGGATGACGCGGACTTCATTCAAGTTGGAACATGGCGCTACGAAGCAGGCAAGGATTTGCTCGCACATCAGCATAATCTTGTAGAGCGTACGGTTGAACGCACACAAGAGGTGCTCGTCATTCAAAAAGGTTCGATTCAAGCAAATATTTTCGATGAGGATGAAGCACATACTTTGCTGGAAAGCTTTGTCGTCAAACAGGGCGAAATTTTGGTCTTGCTCAATGGTGCGCATGGTTATAAAATATTGGAAGACGGAACACAGGTCGTGGAGATTAAGAACGGCCCCTATCTTGGTGCTGAGACGGATCGGGTTCGTATCTGATCTTTGGAGGTACAGCTATGCCGTATACGGATTTGGAATATAAATTCAAGAAGATTGGCAAGAACGTTCAGATTGGGCGCAATGTATATTTCCGCTACCCAAGTGAGGTGGAAATCGGCGACAACGTCATCATTGATGATTTCTGCTACTTTACGACCAGTGTGAAAATCGGAAACTATTGCCATATATCGCCTTCCTGTTCTGTTATTGGTGGGAAGGCCGCGTACTTTGAAGTCGGTGATTATTGCGGTATTGCTGCGGGCTGCCGTATTGTTTGCGGATCGGACGACTTCTTGGAAGGTTTTGGGAATGCAACAATTCCTATTAGTTTCAGACCGAAATGTCAAGTAGCTAAAGTTGTCATAAAAAACCACGTGATTGTTGGATCAAACACTGTGATTTTACCGAATGTTATCCTTTCTGAAGGATCGGCAGTTGGAGCATTATCGTTAATAAATAGATCGACAAAAGAATGGTATTTGCATCTGGGAAATCCGGCAAGGGCGATGGTGCCGAGGAATCGTGAAGAAATCTTGGCGAAGGAGCAAGAATTTCTAGAAAGCAATAGGGAATCCTAATATCCTTGATGATCTGAGGATGTTACGTTTGTGTTTGATAGCTGATTTTTAATTAACACAGCCGTATATAAGTTTTAATGTAAAGACGTTTTATAGGAGAATACAAATGGATAAGTTTATTAATCAGATGGAGCCGTGGTTTGATGAGGCAGAAGCGAATGCCGTACATGAGTATATGAAATCCGGTGGCTGGGTGACGGAGTTTCGCAAGACGCGCGAATTTGAAGACCGCATCGCCGAATATACAGGGGCAAAACATTGCTCCGTAGTTGCAAATGGTACGGTAAGTCTTTCAATCGCATTGATGGCTTGCGGCGTGCAGAAGGATGACGAAGTTATCGTCCCTGATTATACGATGGTTGCGACACCGAACTCTGCGGAGCTGATCGGTGCGAAGGCTGTCTTCGTTGACATTGATCGTCGGAATCTCTGCATGGACTTTGAGAAGATGAAGGCGGCAATCACACCGAAGACGAAGGCCGTCATACTCGTGACCATCAATGGACGTTATCCGGAAGAGATCGAGCAGTTTGCAGTGTTTTGCAAGGAAAAAGGGCTTTGGCTGATTGAAGATGCTGCACAATCCCTTGGTTCGCGTGTCAATGGAAAGCATCTCGGGCTTTTTGGTCATATTGGCAGCTTTTCGTTCAGTGCGCCGAAAGTCATTACGACAGGGCAGGGCGGTGCACTGATAACAGACGATGCGGAGCTTTTCGATCGTATCAAGAAGATTCGCGATTTTGGTCGCTCGCAGGGCGGCATGGATCATTATCTCATCAAGGGATGGAACTTTAAGTTCACGGATTTGCAAGCTGTTGTCGGTTTGGAGCAGATGAAGAAGCTTGCATATCGTGTCGAACGCAAGAAGGAGATTGGCAAGCTGTATGAAAAACTGCTTGCTGATGTCAAGCAAATTGAGTTTGTGCCGACGAACTATGACAATACGACGCCGTGGTTCATCGATATCCTCGTAGAGGATCGCGAAGGATTGAAAAACTATCTGAAGGAGCATGGCGTCGGATCGCGTGATTTCTATCCGCCGCTTCATGCAGAACCTGCCTATGGCTATGAGGGAAGCTACCCTGTGACGGAAGAGATTTCACGCAAAGGGCTTTGGCTTCCGTCTGCGGCACAATTGACAGATGAGGAAATTATGGAAGTCTGTGTGCACATTAAAGCATATTTTTCTTGAGCCCTCGATTCGTTTATGGAGATCCTGCCGTATTTTATGTGAAGGAGTGCGGCAGGAACTTTACATGCTGAAGAATTCAAATACTTTTGGGGAGAATATCTGTGAAACAGTATGTGAAAAGACTTGTTTTTATTACAGCGTGTTTATTGTTGACCTTGATGGGATATAATTACATAGTTGACGATTATGGATTTTTTAGGGGTGATTACTCGACACCGAAATTGGGAGCACCGGAACATTACGTTAAAATGAAGTTTTTGCTGCAAAACCCCAAAAAGTACAATGCGTTTTGTTTTGGACCATCTCGTGTGGGAAGCATAGATCTCACGCGTATTCATAATGGGAATACTTATTATAATATGACATACGCTGCTGGTCTTCCCTATGAGTGGCTGAATGATATGAAACAACTCATTGCAGGAGGGGTTGAGATACGGCAGATCCTTCTTGGCGTAGATAATGTATCTTATTGGGGAGATCCCAAAGTGAATGAGAAGAATTTTTTGCGTAGACCCTATAAGGAATATGATTGGGAGCAGTATGTATGGCTCTTATTGCAAAAGCCATCGATTGTCTCGACGAAAACTAGGGGGACGATGTTTGATATTTACGGTACGGGAAGGCCTTTTCACTATATAACAGAGAAAGAGATAGAGAAGGATCCCCAGAAATATGCAGATAACCTCCGCTATGTTTCAACGCGAGGCTCCGGCAATCGAATGGATGAGGCAATGCATGAAATACAGGAGATCAAGGATTTGGCTGATGAGAATGGGATTGATTTGATTGTATTTATCAATCCGATGAGTAGAGTGAACTACTTAGAGATTGATCTTGATGAGTTTAATGAGTTTAAACGAAGACTGGCCGAGATTACAGGATATTATGATTTTAGTGGGTTGAATGAGATCGCGGTAGATAACCATAACTATTATGATACAGCTCATTATCGGCCGAATGTAGGGGATAAGATTGTTGATCGTATCTTTGGAATGGAAGAGAGTTTCCCTCGTGGATTTGGCGTTTGGGTGACGAAGGACAATATAGAAGAACATATTTGTGATTTGGAAAATGAATTAAACTCTTACTAAGGCTCTGCGATAATGGATCAGCGCTGTATAATGATGTGATTTCTTAAAGGAGGCGGTTGTATGCAAACTGATTTACAGAAAATATTTACCTATCCGTACGACAATAATCTTCTGATACGAAAGCAAAAGAGCATCCGACGGGAATTGCTGGCGCGAAAGTGTGTGGGATATATTGATAAGCGGATTGCTATCCTTTGTGGCTCGACGACCGATGACATCAAGAATGTTTTAGAACTCTTTCTCTTAGAGGCAGGAATTCGACCGCAGTTCTATCAATCTGAATACAACAAGTACTATGAGGATGCCGTTTTTGGAAACCCAGAAATGGAGGCGTTTCAGCCAGAGATTATTGTTGTATTTACGAGTGTGGTAAATATTTTGGCACGACCCGTGCTTGGTGATAGTAACGATGCGGTTCGAGACAAACATGATGCAGAGATGAAGCGCTTTACACAGATTTGGGAGAAACTCACTGCGCAGTATCCCGCTGCAATCATTATACAGAACAATATGGAGCTTTCCTACGAGACGGGGCTTGGCAATTTGGATGTAGTCGAATCCTATGGCATGACGCGATTTATTGAGCAGCTTAACCGAAGCTTTGCTGACTATGCTGCGATGCATGATAATTTCTACCTGCACGATCTGCATGGGCTTGCGGCACGCATTGGGCTCTCCAAATGGCATGACCGTTTCCAGTATTATGCTTATAAACTTGCGATGAGTTATGATGTGATTCCTGAGGTTTCTCTCGGCTTGGCTAAAATCATCAAAGGGGTTCTGGGGAAAAATAAAAAGTGTCTCGTTTTGGATCTCGATAATACGCTTTGGGGCGGCATCATTGGTGATGATGGCATGGAGAATATTGAGATTGGGCACGAAACACCGACGGCTGAAGCATATACTGCATTTCAGCAATATGTCTTAGATCTGAAAGAGCGTGGCGTTATCTTGGCGATTTGCTCCAAAAATGAGGAGGAAGTTGCCAAGACAGGATTTGATCACCCGGACAGTGTGCTTCATGTGGATGATTTTGTTTCGTTCCATGCGAATTGGGAGCCGAAAAACCGAAATATCAGAGCGATTGCCGAGGAAATCAACATTGGAACAGACAGCCTCGTGTTTATTGATGACAACCCTGCAGAGCGACAGATTGTGCGCGATACGATGCCAGAAGTGGCAGTACCAGAAGTTGATCCTGTGGATGTTTTTTCTTACATTCGGGCACTGGAGGGGGCTGGCTATTTTGAGCCAGTGGCGATTTCTGAGGATGATCGGAAGCGCAATGCATCCTATATGGAAAATAAACAGCGAAAAGCACTGGCGGGAGCGATGGAGAGCTATGATGATTTCCTGCAATCGCTTGATATGTATGCAGAGATTGATGCGTTTCAGCCGATATACTTTGACCGCATCGCCCAGCTCACGAATAAATCCAATCAGTTCAATCTGACGACTCGTCGCTATACGCGTGCGGACATCGCGCAGATGGCGGCTGAGCCGCAATATATCACCCTATATGGGCGACTAACGGATAAATTTGGCGATAATGGTCTGGTTTCTGTGGTGATCGGTGAAAAAATCGGTAACGTACTGCATATTCGCCTTTGGTTGATGAGCTGTCGCGTTTTGAAAAGAGGCATGGAACAGATGATGCTTGATGTCCTTGTAGAGCGTGCTATGGCTGATAATTGTAAGGAGCTGATGGGTTACTATTATAAAACGGCAAAGAATAAGATGGTTGCAGAGCTCTACGCGAAGTTCGGATTTGAGAAAGTTATGCAGGATGGAGATAATACTGTCTGGAAGATGAACCTCGAAGGATATGAGAAACAGGGACGGTTCATTGCGTTGAAGGAGGTCTCTGGATGAATTGTTCTATCTACGAAGAACTTTTTGTGGGACAGTGTGCCGAATTTACGCGTGAGGTCACAGCTGATATGATGCAGCAGTTTTGTGCTGTTTCTGGTGATAATAATCCGCTTCATGTGAGTGCGGATTTTGCACGGGCGCATGGGTTTCCAGATCGTGTCGTCTATGGGATGCTGACTGCATCGCTCTACAGCTGTCTGGCAGGAGAATATCTTCCAGGAGAGCGCTGTTTGTTGCAAAGCGTGCACAGCGACTTTCTGCATCCCGTATTTATTGGGGATATTCTCACCATAGAGGGTAAGATTACGGAGAAAAATGACAGTGTGCGGCAAATTGTTGTCAAGGCGGTCATTCGTAATCAGGACGGGAAAAAAGTTTCCAAGGCGAGAATTGAAGCGGGGGTGCTTTGATGGGAAACCGATATTTATTGCTTGGAGCCTCGGCTGATCTTTGCTGTGCATTCCTGCAGAGCCATAGTTGGCGGGAAGATGATGAGATCGTCGCCCAGTATTTTCACAATATGGAAAAGCTAGAAAAAATAGCGCGAGAAATTCCTGCACAGATGAGGTTGGTACAAGCTAACTTCCGTGATGCAGCGAGTACGGAGAGTTTTGCAAATGTCCTCAAAGAAGATGGCTTTGTTCCGACACATGTCCTCCATGTTCCTGCTGTACCGATTGAGAATCAGCGATTTACGGAAATCGCATGGAGTGATGCAGAGGGGCAGTTGAATGTTCAATGCAGAGCGTTGATCGTTGTTTTACAGGCGTTTATCAAACAGATGGCTAAGGCAAAGCAGGGAAAGATTGTGATCGGTCTTTCCTCGTGCACGATTAATGTGCCGCCGAAATACTTGTCAAGTTACGTCATGGCGAAATATGCTCTTATGGGACTTGGAAAAACGCTTGCAGCTGAATACGCTCCGAAGAATATTCAAGTCAATATGGTGTCTCCCTCGATGATGGAAACGAAATTCTTGCAGAAAATGCATGAGCAAGTTGTTCAACAGAGCGCTGCCAATAATCCTGCTAAGCGAAATGTGATGCCAGAGGATGTTGCAGGAGTGATTGAATATCTGTTTTCAGATACGAATACCTTTATCACAGGAGTTAATATTCCGGTGACAGGTGGCGATGGATTCTAAATCTTTCAATAATCAAAGGAGTAGATGAATTATGACCAAAGAAGAAATCTTGCACGATCTCCAGCCGATTTTTCAGGACGTTTTCGATGATGAGGATATCGTCATCACCAATGAGAGCAATGCGGAGCAGATCGAGGATTGGGACTCGCTGTCGCATATCCGTCTGGTTGTTGCCATTGAAAAGCAGTTTGATATTAAATTTGCCTTTGGCGAACTGCAGGACTTGAAGAATGTTGGTGAAATGATTGACCTCATTCAGGAAAAGATAGGGGAGAAGTAAGCAGTGCTTTTTAACTCTTATGAGTTCCTGTTCCTGTTTCTTCCGATTGCCGTAGGAGGATATTTCTTCCTCGGTAGTCGGGAGAAAACTTCGGAATGGGCAAATATATGGCTTGTTGGACTTAGTCTGTTCTTTTATTCCTATTGGGATATTAAGTATCTGCCGTTGCTTTTACTGAGTATAGGCTTCAATTACATGGTCAGCGGCTATATCATCCGTTACCGCAAGGAAAAACAAAAGAGAAATGCCAAGATAGTGTTCTTATTGGGAATTGTCTTTAATGCAGCGCTACTTGGCTTCTTTAAGTATACGGATTTCTTTCTTGAAAATTTGAATTATCTGGGGGCACACTTTTCGCTGTTACATATTATTCTTCCGCTTGGCATCAGTTTCTTTACGATTACACAGATGGTCTACCTCGTAGACTGTTATGAAGGTGTGGCAAAAGAGCGTAAACTCATTCATTATGCATTGTTTGTATCGTTTTTTCCGCATCTTTTGGCTGGACCGATTCTCTATCATCGTCCGATGATGAAGCAGTTTAAGGACTCTTCTTTGCGCCGTGTGGATTGGGATAATATGGGGCGCGGACTAAGTCTCTTTATTATTGGTCTTGCAAAGAAAGTGTTGATTGCAGACAGTTTTGTTGCCGTTGTGGCGAAAGGCTTTGCTCATCCGGAGCAACTCACTTTGGTGGATGGTTGGACGATTGCCATCTGTTACATGATGCAGCTGTATTTTGATTTTTCTGGGTACAGCGATATGGCGGTTGGTATTGCTCGAATGATGAATATTAACATACCGATTAACTTTGATGCGCCGTACCGCGCCTATGGCATTATTAACTTTTGGCAGCGCTGGCATATATCGCTGACGACGACCATCACGAACTATCTCTATACACCCATGGTGATGGCGTGTCAGAAAATCACATTTGGTAAGGCGATGGCGGCTACATTTGCATCGATGTTTATTGCAGGAATTTGGCATGGTGCCGGATGGAATTATATTATTTTTGGTTCGCTGCACGGACTGGGTCTCGTCCTCAATCATACATGGAAGAGGTACCATCTCTGGATGTGGAAGCCGCTTGGATATATTTTGACGCTTGGCTTGGTGCTGGTCGCGTTTGTCTTTTTCCGTGCGGAATCTGTTATGGTTGCACTTCAAGTCTTGTATGCAATGATTGGTGGAAATGGAGTTCTTTTACCGCAAGTGGTGGCCAACTTCATGAATGGGCATTTTGATACCAACTTGATGGCTCTTTCTGAATATGATGTGCCTAGAAAAACACTTGTTGTCTTATTGTTAGTGGCTTTTTGCCCCAGTTCGAATGATATTATCAAGAGATTACAACCCAACTATAAATGGGCGTTTGCTCTCGCTGGTATCTTTGTTTATGGAATCATTCATCTCTCGGATGTGACTGAGTTCCTATATTTCCAGTTTTAACCGAGTGTATTCGATATAGGGAGAGGGTTATGAAGAAAAATATCAGTGTAATCCCCTTTTATTCCAATCAATTACAAAATAAATTTTTTGGAGAAGGTGTTGTCGGTCGTGATAATGTGTATGAACCATATCGTATATTAAAGCAGACATTGGAACAAGAATATAATGTCTCCACGTATGACATTATCCCACTTCAAAAGGCAGATGTTGTTCTTTTCTTTGCTCACGATTATAAAAAGATGTGGGATGCTGTATCTATGCAAAAAAAAAGTGCTTATATTTCTTATGAGCCGCCGGTTGTTGATTCAATGCATGAACATTTTGTATTGGAGACAGTACGTGATTTCTTGGGGAATGTCATGACTTGGGATGATGATTTGGTAAAAAAGGAAGGGTTCTTTAAATTTTACCCACCCGTTGCTAGTCAACCTCCGATTGAGGGAAAAATATTTTCCCAGAAAAAGCTTATAGCTAATATTTCAGGCAATAAGCATAGCATCCATCCAGATGAACTCTATACAGAGCGTATTAAGGCGATCCATTATTTTGAAGATCATTGTCCGAACCAGTTCGATCTCTACGGTGTTGGTTGGGATGTCAATGAATATCCATCATATCGGGGAACAGTAGATAACAAGCAGGAAACTCTATGCAACTATAAATTTAGCCTGTGTTATGACAATATGAAAAATGTCAATGGTATGGTAAGTGAAAAAATCTTTGATTGTTTTTTTGCCAAATGTATCCCCATTTATCTTGGGACAGATAATATAGAAGAATATGTCCCGAGGAGCTGTTTTGTTGATCGACGTGACTTTTCCTCGTATGATGATCTTTGTTTATATTTAGAGAACATGCGTGAAGATGAATATAATCGACGAATCGAGGCAATGGAAGCCTATTTACAGACGAAAGATTTTCATAGGTTTTCGGGAGAGTATTTTGCTCAGAATTTAAGTGAACAGATACATATGTTATCTGCGCCTAGCGCAGGGGGGGGAAGAGTAAAAGCTGCTTCGCGACTACTATGGTATATCATGCTAAAAAAATGCAACGCTTTTAAGGAACGCGTGGTGAGGAGGGGATTTTCTTGCTGAATCTCATGTTCCGACAGTTGAAAACTGGAATTTGGGAAATTTGTCGAGGAATGCAAGAACTTAGAAACAGGGGGATAAGAGTTTATTTAACACTGAGATATAAACATAAAAACCTTTATATAGAACCTACGGTGCAATTTATTGGAAGACCTTGTATTAGTATGGCGGATGGTTCTAAAATCTGTATTGGGGAAAATTCCACACTAGTGTCGGATCAATATTTCAATGCAATGGGGCTTTCACATCGAGTTATTTTGCGTACTTTGCAACCAAATGCTCAGATAAAAATAGGGAAAAACGTTGGAATGAGTGGCGGAACTATATGTGCATTCGAGTTGGTTAAGATTGGTGATAATGTTGGGATTGGTGCTAATTGTACGATCCTAGATTCATCGATGCATGTCATGGATACAAGAATTCCCCTGAGTGAGCGGGACAATACAGCCTTGATAAAAACTCGCCCTGTCATTATCGAAGATGATGTGATGATTAACATGAATGAGGTCGGGGAATAAATGAATATATTTAAGAGCTTTGGAATTTATGCGGGAGGCCAAGCACTCAACTCGACTATTAGATTTTTTTTGATACCATATTATAGCTATCTGTTATCCGTATCTGACTTTGGAAAAGTAGGTATGGTATGGATGTTGCTTCCCGCCTTGAGCTTATTCATCGGAATGGGACTGACGGCATCTGTTTCTTTGAAATATTATAAAGTTAAAGGTGAGTTGCGGGAAAATTTACTAAACTTCTCTTTTATCGCTACTTTTTTACTGTTCGTATGCGTTGGCATCGTTGTTTTTTTTGCATATTCGATTTTAGAGCAATTTTTTTTACTTGATGTTCCTCTATCGGATTATATGAAGTTGGTATGTGCCGCATATGGAGCTTTTTTAATAGACTTTATATTAGCTTTATTTAAGATTCGCATTCAACCTAAGAAGTTTTTCCTGTTTAACACACTTTATACAGTTATATCCATTGGGTTTTTATTGTTTTTTTTGGTTGTTTTGAATCGAGGCTTTTCGGGATTTATTGATGGAACTTTGTATGGAAATGTTGCCATGGCAGTGATACTTGTAGCTGTACATATCCATTCTTGTAAAACTTTTCGCATCGATTTACCTCATGGACTAGTTAGCGATCTTGTCCGTCTGAGTGGCCCAATAGTTGCTGGATTTGCCATTTCTTACCTCATTACCTATTCGGGTCGCTATGTCCTAGCGCAGGTATCTACGATGGCCGATGTAGGGATCTATACGATGGGGACACGTTTTGGAGATGCATTCAATCTGTTCTTTGTAAATCCTTTTTTAACTGCGGTCAATCCTATATTATTCAAACTTTTTGCCGAAGATCTGGAAGGATTCACCCATAGTATGAAGAAATACTTCAACATATATCTGCTGTGTGGTGCATTTTTATTATTACTGGCGAATCTCACTCTTGAGATCGTATTTCGACTTTTTATTCACGAACAATACACAGAAGGCATGCTTGTTGCACAAATTTCTTTTTGGGCGATACTAGTTTTTGGTTTATCACAACATGTAGGAACCGTTAATCTTGTTCGGGAACGGTTACGCCTTATAATGTTATTCTCTTTTTGTTGCGGAATTGTTAGTTTGGGGATGACGTATCTTTTTGTTCCTTTTATGGGAGGACTCGGTGCAGTAGTTGCTTCGTTGGTGAGCTATATGCTCTTATTGTCTATGCAATTTGTTTCGTCCCAAAGAGCTGTTTATATTAATTATGAGGGGGTTAAAGCCATTCTTTTTACCAGCAGCACACTTGTAGCTTTTTTCATACAAGTGTCTGTCGATAAAGTGGTTTCAGCATTCTGGATAGCTATGGGATTTAAGGTGGGAATCGTTGTGTTGTTTATCTATTTCGTATGTCGTTTCCGCGTATACGAAGAGGTAAATCTTCTTGTCGATAAGATTAGGGAGCGCATTGGTTAAAGAATCGCTGCAATAGATATGGGATAGTGGCTTATGTTTTACATGAAGAGATTTATGAGGAAAAATGAGGTGCGATATGCAGATTGTCTTACTTTCCGGCGGGGCAGGAAAGCGTTTGTGGCCGCTTTCTAATGATCTTTATTCCAAGCAATTTCTTCGTATTTTGCGGCGTGAGGATGGGACGCTGGAATCGATGATTCAGCGTGTTTGCCGCCAAGTGCAGTGCGTTGCGCCGGATACGCCCATCACTGTTGCGACGGGTCGCGAGCAAGTCTCGTTGATTCGTCGCCAGCTTGGTTCTGGCGTGCATATCTCCATTGAACCGTGCCGTCGCGATACGTTTCCGGCGATTGCTTTGGTTTCTGCCTATCTGCATGAAGTGCGCGGTATTCCTCTTGATGAGGCTGTGGCAATCTGCCCTGCTGATCCTTATGTCGACGAGGGATATTTTCGTGCCGTTGTGCAGTTGCTTCAGGAAGCGGAAAGAGAAGGTTCTGCGAATCTTGTCTTGATGGGAATCGAGCCGACATATCCGAGCGAGAAGTATGGCTATATCATGCCTGTTTCGCAAGAGCCGCAGAGCATGGTGCAGTCGTTCAAAGAGAAGCCGGATAAGGAAAAAGCTGCAGAATATATTGAGCAGGGCGCGTTGTGGAACAGCGGCGTTTTCGCGTTCAAGCTTGGCTATGCGCTTGATCAGGCTCGTGAGTTGCTGGACTATACGGATTACGAGGATCTTTTCAATCGCTATGAGGAGCTTTCCAAGATCAGCTTTGATTATGCTGTGGTCGAGAAAGAGAAAAATATTGCAGTTCAGCGTTACAGTGGCACTTGGCTTGACATAGGCACATGGAACACGCTCGCCGAAGTGATGCCGGAGCATACGATTGGTCGCGTCACGATGGATGAGACTTGCAGGAATGCTCATGTCGTGAATACATTGCCGATACCCATCCTTTGCATGGGACTGAAGGATGTTGTGGTGGCAGCAAGTCCGGAAGGTATCCTCGTTTCGGACAAGGAGCGATCGAGCGCAATGAAACCCTATGCAGAGCGACTTCATACGCCGGTGATGTATACGGAAAAGTCATGGGGCGAGTTTCAGATCGTCGATGCGGAGACGGAGAGTTTGACCATCAAGATTACACTAAGTCCGGGACGCGCACTCACCTATCATTTGCACGAGCGCCGCGATGAAACGTGGACAGTGATCGAGGGGCGCGGCTGGGTGAAGCTTGATGGCAATGAGTTCGCTGTTGCTGAGGGGCAGACAGTGCGTATTCCGAGGGGATCGTTCCATACGATACGCGCGGAGACGCTGCTGAAGGTGATGGAGATTCAGACAGGTGAGGATATCGATGCGGAGGATAAGATTGTGTGGGGAAGGTGACGGAGTGGTGTGTGCTATGCAGGAAAAAGAAACTGCTCCATAGAATTAAAGGCTTAGGATATGGTAATATGTCAAGCCCCCTTTTGCAATAAATTCATACAGGTTGCCAGAAAAAGGACACACTTAACACAAGTTCTTTCAGAGATCCGAGAAAGGGAAAATATGTTCGTTATATTAAGCTTGTATTACTCTATTTGAAGAGTAGAGCTGATGCTTAACTAGCGATTCCAAAATCGGCTGGATGAATTTTTGAATGGTAAGAGTGAGTGCGCATTTGTGTTGATGCGTTTTCACTTCAGCATATTTCTTCTGGTAAAATGTAGCGAATTCTTGGTAATGGTTCTTGACATGGCTCGATGCCTCAAGGAGGTAATAACGCAGATGCGTGTTTTCCGCCTTGGATATCGGTGTATCATCGGCACGGTAATTGCCGGATTGATTTTCACGCCAGATAAGGCTGGTGTATTTCGCCAAAGACTCCTGCGATTTGAACGCATCGATCCAACGATTTCCGAAAGGATTTCGGCAGCCATGACGGGATCTATGCCCGGTATGGAGAGCGAGCATTGGTAAGCCGCAGGGTCAAACTCCTTGAGCGTCTTCTTAATCGCTTTGTTGACCACCTTGATCGCTGCTGTAGAGGGAAGTCGTCGCTTCGGGGTCTTCGAAATGGTTGCGTCCCTTTTCGCAAATGTGGCGGATGAGTGCATCGAGCGGCATATCCACGATTTCCTCCGTAGAAAGGAAATTCGTCAAGACAGAAGGCGCCGTTTTGACGAACCGATCGGAAAAGGGTTGCTGCTCGTCGTCGAGCAAAGAGAACTCGCTGAACTTCAGGAAGATGTTCGAGAGCATATACGCCTTTTCCTTCCTTAAAGACTTGGCCAAGTGCAGACGATGCTGCGTCAGTCGTTGCAGAGCAAGGAAATGGCTTCCATGCTAAGGCTTGTTGGTAATTCTGCCGACGCGGGCGAAATCTGCAAGGACAAAGGCGTTAACGAAATCGTTCTTACTAACACCTGTGTAAGCGGCATTTGACGATCAAGGCAGGCGGCAAACTTTCAGAGCAGTCGCCTTGTGGCGCTGCTGGAGGAGTAAGACGTAACATTATTGGTCCAATTTTTTAAGGAGTATTGTAACATCAGGGGACTCTGTTTTTGAAGGTTTTTTCGTAGGCAAGGCGATGTTGTCTTGCTTACAAAATATATTATACGAGGAGGAGTTGTTATTATGAATTTGAAGCCTGTTATAAAGAGTCAATTGAAAAAGTTTATCCAAAAGTTTTCATTGGAAGAAAAATCTGAAGAAGAGGCATTCGAATATTTTGTTAATTACAACATATTGCATGAACATGATTATCGAGCATTTCAAGGAAGTACAGAACTTTTATCGTTTGTATCAGTAGGGCAATCCAATGATATGGGAATAGATGGGATAGCAATAAAAATAAATGGAGCACTGCTGGAACAGGCCGAACATTTAGATGATTTGTTGCAAAGCAGACGAATCAATGTGGAATTTATTTTTATACAATCTAAATTCCAATTAAGATTTGATATTGGTTCATACCAAAAATTTCTAACTGGAGTCGCTGCATTTTTATCGGATAAGCAATTACAACCAACGAATAATAAAATCAAGACGTTCCTCGAATTAAAAAAAAGGATACTATCTGACGAGCGTTTAGATTGGGAAAATAATCCAACATTTCGTCTTTATTATGTAATGTTAAATGAAGAAGAAAATCATGAACATGTGAAAGATGCTGACGCACAATTTTTTACGATTGTCAATGATATTCAACGTTATGACCGAGTGGAAGATGCTATTTCTATCATTGGTAGCCGTAGATTAAAAGATATATGTGATATGAATGAGAATGAATATACTGGAGTCATCGAAACTTCTAGCAAGATGACGTTGGATAGTGTTGATGGTGTAGATAATTCTTGTTTAGTAGCTTGTAGTGCAGATAGTTTTAATCGGTTTTTGTCTACCGAAGATGGTTTGTTACGGGTTAATTTGTTCGATGATAATGTTCGTGATTACCAAGGTGAGACAAGTATTAATAAGGAGATTGAAAAAACTATTGAAACTCAACCAGAGACCTTTGCGTTACTTAATAATGGAATTACCATTGTTTGTGATGAATATAAAGAAAATAACAGAAGGTTAACCTTGATTAATCCACAAATTGTCAATGGTTGTCAGACAAGTAATGTTATATATCGTATGGGGCAGAAAGGAAGGAATCTAGCGCGGGTTCCTATTAGTGTAAAGATTATTGCTACAAAGAATGAGCAACTAATAGCCCAAATTGTTCGAGGAACTAATAAGCAGAATATTGTATATAATGAAGCTTTTGAGGCGATGAAGACTTATCATAAGGATTTAGAAGATTTTTTTCCTGCGGTTGATAATTTACTTGGTATTAAGTTTTATTATGAAAGAAGAGCAAAACAATATGCAAGTAGGACTGATATCAAACAGAAACAAAAATTTAGCTTAAAGAATTTATTGAAAGGATATGTAGGTGTGTTTTTAAAATCTCCTGATCAAGCTTATCATCATGAGGTTAAATTATTACAGAAGTTCCAAAATACTGTTTTTAAAAAAGAAGAGTCGTTATGGAAATATTACACGGTGGCCTTCTTAGAGTATGAGCTGAGGGAATTCATGTATGAAAATCATTGGCTATATAGTAAATACAAAGCGTTCGAATATCATATTCTTATGGTTTCTTATCTTCAGGTTGCTTTGAATTGCCCACATAAAGAAAATGAATGTGAGAAATATTGCAAAAAAATCATGAAAGACATATATGATAATAAATGTATTTTTGAACGTGCCATACAACTTTTCGAATATACAAAAAACGAATGGAAAAAATTAGGAAGGAGTGTTGATGGAATAAAGGATGTTAAAGAATTCAAGGAATTGCTTGTTCAATGTTCGGAAAAGAATTCTCTACGTCGAAGTTCAGATTATAGTTTAGGCGTTGTAAGTTTTATAAGAAAGGATAGGAATGGTAAAGATTATGGGTTTATTGAAATGGTAAGAGGTGAGGGAGATATTTTTCTACATCAAGCAGATAATCCGCACATAAAGCTAGGTCAAATAAATCACAAAACAGTTACTTTTAAGGTAATCGAATCCAATCCAGAAGGGAAAAAGACTAAACGAGCTGTTGATGTATTTATTAGCCCGGCGAATTATCATGCCACATACAACGTCTTTGAATAATAGACCTCATACGGAGTTCTTTATCCTAGGATTTACGCGTAGCCGTTGATTTGACTATTAAACGTCTCCTAAATGTATGCATTTGGTATGTTGGTAATGTCTTGCTCTTTGGGAAAACATTCGCTAAGCAGTCTGTTTGTATTCTTGTTTGCTCCTCGTTCTCAAGGATGATATGGTGGGGAAAGTAAAATTTTGGACTTAGATTTAACCCCACGCTTCGAGAATCTTTCCGCAACGCCCGCTCCACATTGTTCAGTGGCTACTGGAAGCCGTTAATGAGGTGTCGCGCTACATGGCGCGAGGCATAGAAAAAGGTCACGGGAAGTCTTGAAAAAGCGCAGTTGCCCCAAGAATGCAAGTCCGAAAGAAGGCACTTTCGCTAAGGAGTTGAAGGCTTGAGCTGTGCCACTGGAAAGGTTTTTGGAATATTTGACGGAAGACAATGTGAAGGTCAATGAAAAGTGGCTATGTGATCATGGATCGCCGCAATGCCGTTTTCTAAGCAGTGCAGATGGTAGATGTCGCGAGTCCCTTTTAATTTGCTTGCTAACCGTCGCTATATTGGCGAATTGCATCTTGTAGCCGAGTAGGAAGGCTTTATATTCCGAACGTTGTCATCAGGGGGGCGTCTTGCCTGTTAACAAGACACCTGTTATACTCTAATATATGAGAATTATTTAATGGCCTAGACTGCATAGAGGTTAGCCGACTTTGATGTGTTTTCCATCAGAAAGACAGCCATCCGTCTAATTTGGAGAAGAGTATGGATATCCTGATATACGCAAAGGGTTAGGAGAACAGCCATGGCGAAGATGATCGATGCGAGGCCTTCCTTTCGCGGGGAAGTGAGAGTCTGGGAGAGTTTGGAGCGGCTGCTGCCGGATTCTGTTGTGGTTTACAATAACCGTGAGGTCAACGGGCGCGAGTTTGATTTTTGCTTGTTGATCGAGGGTGTCGGCATTTTGGTCATCGAGGTCAAGGGGTGGCTGGCGGACAAGGTGCTTGTCGAAGGTGTTGATCGAATTCTCGTGGAGGGGCTTGATGCGCCGCAGAGGTCACCGAAGAAGCAGGCGCGTGCCTATCGCTTTGCCCTGTTGAATAAAATCAGCGAGAAGTATAACAGCAGTCCCTGTGTGTTTGATATGGTGTGCTATCCGTTCATCAGCAGGACGGAGTATCTTTTTGCGCGTTTGGATGTTGTTTCGGAAGAGACGTTTACGATTTTTAAGGAGGACTTGGAGAGCCGCGAGACATTGCTCGGGAAAATACATGGGGCGTATGATTCGCTGCGTCATGTTCCTCATGCGGAGTTTTCGGCGGAGTTTCTTCTGCGGCTGCGGCGGGATTGGGAGCCGAATCTGCCGGAGACTGCCCGACCAGCGGAGGTGGCTGCTCAGCCGTATTCGATTCTTTCGATCCATCTCGGGGTGCTTGGGCAGGCTGAGATGGATCGAATCATATCGGAGTATTTCGCAGGGAGCAAACGCATTGTCTTTTTGGGCGACCGCACGGTGTATGAGCAGCTTGCCGCCGCTTTCGATGCGGGCTTCAAGCGGCGCAATATTGAGCCGAGTGCGAACGGCTTGCAGATCGGCTATGCGCATGGGCTTGTTGTGGGGGCGGATTCTTTTCGCACGTTCAACCTCGAGGTCTATTTCGTTGAGAATCTCATAGAGATTGCGGCGGCGGATGTTGTGATTGATGAGGGGGCGGCGGAGCGGGAGCTTTTAGAGAAGTTGTCGGCTGTTACGTTCTTCAATGCGCAGCAGTATCAGATCGAACATGCACCGGCAAATGCGCATATCTTGGTTGAGGCAGGCGCGGGAACAGGAAAGACGTTTTCCATGGTTTCCCGCGTCGCTTTTTTGTGCGGCAAGAAGACGGCTGCTGTGACGAATCTCGCAGAAGAGATTGCGATGGTGACCTTCACCAACGATGCGGCGAACAATATGAAGGCGCGGCTGAAGCAGATGTTTGTCCATTCCTTCGTCTTGACGAAGCAGCCGCGCTTTTTGCGGCTGGTCGAGGAGGTGGATCATGCTCATATTTCTACGATCCATCGCTTTGCTCTTGACATTTTGCGCGGGGAGGCGCTCTATACAGGTCTGGGGACGAATTTTCGCATTGCATCGGATGCGCATTTGCGCGGGAAAATTTACGACGATTGTTTGAACGATTTTCTCGCAAAGATGGAAGAGGAAAATCCGAATTTTCTGCAGGAGATTCCCGTGCCGCTCTATGAGCTGAAGAAGAAGCTCATGAGCATGGCGGATCGCCTGTTGGCGAAAAGTGTTGACTTAAAGCGGCTCAAGCGGTCACAAATGGGCGTCGTGGACGATCAGCCGATCTCGTATTTCAACGATTTGATCGAAAAGGTCGTGGTCTTGGCGGAAGAAATCTATGGGCAGGAAATGCATGCCGCCAATGCGCTGGATTTGACCGAATGTCTGATCCTCTTGCAGCAGGTGTTGGATGAGTGCCCGGAGAAGCTCCGCTCGCTCAAGAGCCGATATTTGTTCATCGATGAGTTTCAAGATACGGACGACGTTCAGATTCAGGTCTTCCGCAAGCTGCAAAAGAAGGTGGACGCGGACTGCCACTTGTTCGTCGTGGGCGATTTGAAGCAGAGCATTTATCGCTTCCGCGGGGCGCGTCTCAGTGCCTTCAAGCAGCTGATGAGCGATGTGCGCATGGTCTGGGCATCATATTCGCTCACGCGCAATTATCGAAGCGACTGGCGGCTGTTGGAGCGGCTTCATGAAATCTTTTGCCGCATGGGCAAGCAGCAGTATCTTCCCTATCGTGAGGAGGCTGATCGCCTTTTCGGCAGTGTGGAGACGGGTGTTGCCGAAGAGGATTTGTTTGGATCGGTTCCGTGTCCGTCGAGGGCGGCGTTTTTCGATACGGTTATCGATGTTCTGCGTGCGCAGGAGGAGATCGCGGCCTCTCTCATAAAGGAGCGCGAGGAGCGGCGTCAGCAGCCGCTTTCCAAGGCTGAGCGCACGATTGCCGTCCTGGTCAGAAGCAATTGGCAGGTGGAGAAGCTGACGGATGCGGCGAAGAAAAGGGGCGTCGAGCTTCATACGAAGTCCGGCGGCGAGCTCTATCAGCTGGAATCGACGCTGGACCTCTACAAGCTGCTGCTCGCTCTGGAAAACAGCGCGAATCCCGTTCATCTGGTCAACTTCATCGAGTCGAATTATACATGGCTGCGGCTCGATTATCAGAAGTATCGCGGCATGGAGTCTGCCGCCTGTCTTGCCGATTTGCGGCGCATTCTGGATGAGTTTTTTACGATTCACATGGAAAAGACGTGGCAAGAGGTTGTCAATGAGGCGCATGCACAGCCGATTCTTTTTGTCCTTCGTCACTTGTACGAAGCGCTGCAGCCATGGAAGAAGTACAGCTCGGAACAGGCCGAGCAAAGGTACTATATGGCGAACTACGAGTATCTGCTCGAACGCATCATTCGATTTTCTCGCGCGGATGCGCTGACGCTTCATCAGATGACGGAGTATTTGAAGGTCTCGATCTTGACCGAGCAGAAGCAGCCGGCGCGCGACATCGACTTTGATGACGAGGGGATTCAGCTCATCTGTACGACGGTGCACAAGGCGAAGGGGCTTGAGTATGGCATGGTCGTGCTTCCCTATACGGATGCGGACATGGGAGGCTTGAGCAAGGGCGGGCTTGATGCACATTATTCCGACGGCAAATTGGCGTATACTGTCTCGTTCGATAGCGGGATCGAAGTTCGTAACTCTCATTATGATGAGAGCATGGAGACGCGCGAGCAAATTGCCGAGGAATCGCGCATCCTCTATGTCGCCTTGACACGGGCGATTCGCAGCTGCGTGTGGATCTATCGTCCGAACCGCAATACTTCTGTCACTTGGAGTGATTTGCTGGAGGTATGAGATGTCAATTGTCATATATACGTACAGCGATCCGTACAGATTGAAGGAAGAGCCGTATTGGGACGAGATCAAGGCGTGTCCCTACTTTTGTGCGGCGCAGACGCTGGTGAACGGGCTAAAATATCTGTATCGGGAAGACTTTGTCCAAGGGCGAGTGACCACGGTGAGGAATTTCGTTGAGGCGCTGTTCCCCTACTGGCAGAGCACGGCTTGTCGAATCAAGCAGCACGCCGCGATCGACCGTTGGATCGCCGAGTGCGCACTCCCCGCTGCAGGGGCGGAGGAACAGGAGCAGATGCGGGCGGCGCTCCTCGCAAATCGCGACGAGGTGCTCGAAAGCATCCGCACGATGGTGGAGCTTGGCATCGACGCCGCAGAGCTTCGCGAGGAGGCGCTTACGCCGGCGCAGAAGATCGTCGTCGAGCTTTTTAGGCTGTCGTCGGCAGAACGCGGGCAGAGCTTCGCCTTTTCGAGCGATGTCGACGAGGCGGAAATGGACGAGGCGCTCTTGCACACGATGCAGGAGGCAGCTCACCAAACGCTTGACTGCAGCCGCATCGCGTTGGATCGTATCGTCATTCATGGCGTTCATCAATTTACGCCGATCATGCTGCGCGCGATTGAAGCGGCCGCAAAGCATAAGAAGATCATTCTGCTCTTCAACTATCAGCAGCAGTATCAAAATATTTATCAGACGTGGATTGATATTTATACGTCGTTCGACTGCCCGATGACGAACTTCGGCGGCGAAGCGTTTCGGTCGATCGGGCAAGATCCGATCAGCCGCGAAGGCAATCTTCTGGCAGACAAGATCGGGCGGCTGGTCGAGGGCGACGCCTCAGCTCCGGTGCAGACCGCGCCCTTTGAAATCCTTGAGTTTGACAATATGACGGAGTTCGCGGGATACGTCGCCGATGTCTTTGAAAGTGCTGCACGCGTAAATCCTGCGAATCCGATGGCGATGATGCGCGAGCAGATTTATGCCGCCGACAGCTCTGCCAATGAGATCTTGAAGATCTATTTCCCCGAACAGTTCGGCGAGCGTCAGTTCCTCCACTATCCTCTGGGACGCTTCTTCGTCGCTATAGCGAATATGTGGGATATTGCGTCAAACAAGATGGTGGTTCGTGATGCGCGAGACGTCCGGGAATGTCTTGATGCGGGAATCCTCAAAGAGGAGCATGCAGGACAGCTGTCGACGATCTGGGGCAGGATGGCCGCCTTGTTTGAAGGATGCGCTTCGATCGAAGAGATGCTTTCGCGTTTGCGTCGGCTGCGGAAGAATAAGCGATACATGACGGATGCGAAGAAAAAGGAATATGTGAGCCATCTCGCATACTACAATGTCGCCCCCGATGAAATCGACCGGCTCGGAAAAGCGCTGGCGGAGCTGACGGAATTGGCGGCGTATTTCTATGAGGATTTTGAAAGGCAGCCGCATAATTTCAGCAGCTTCTATAAGAAGCTCAAGGCGTATTTGCAGCAGGATGTGCTCGATGCGCATGTTTTGGACGAGGAGTTCAACGGCATCCTCCGCCGCGTGCTTGTGCGTCTCGATGAGGTCGAGGACATTGAGGAGTCCGCTTCGTTTGCCTGTCTCAAGGCGACGATGTCGATCTACCTCGTGCAGGAAGCGAATCCCGTGCAAAGCGCACAGTGGATCGTGCGCAATTTCGAGCAGATCGACGGCGACATTTTGCGCAGTCTCAACGACAAGACGAACGGCGAGCCGACCATATATCACTTTGCCTGTCTGACGGATGAGGATCTCGCTGCGGCGGGGCGGGCGAAATTTCCGTGGCCGCTGACCGATTCCTTCTTTGAGGCGGCGCAGGATCCTGTCGATTGGAAGCATCAGGTCTATGTGAAGGCGCGCAGCGAGTATAAGAATTACAAACGGTATGCGCTGCTCTACGGACTGGCGTTCAATCGTGCCGGGTTCAAGCTCAGCTACGTCCGGCGCACGGGCGAAAAGGAGCGCGAGCCGTACTACCTGCTGAAGATTCTCGGCGCGAAGAAGCGCACTTTCGAGGACAGCCGCAGACATGCGTGGGTCGAGGACGTGTCGGCGATTCAGACGATGGGCATGCCCTTGAAAAAGTACGACAAGTACGATTACTTCCGTTACAGGATATGCAAATATAAATTTTTGTTGGAGTCGATCATCGAGGGCACGACGGTATATAAGGAGCCGTTCCTGCTGTTGAAATATTTCGAGGTCATACTGGAAAACCAGGCGATGGAGAAACTGGCGGGTCTGGTGCGCAGTGAAACCGCCCTCGTCGAGTATTTGCATGAAACGTTTGAGGAGCTTAGACCGTACTTCCCCTTTGTTTCCAATATGAACCGCATGGACATTATGCGCAAGGTCAAGGGCCGCATGTCGAACGGCAAGGAGGCGAAGGTTTTTCCGCAGATCACAGCGAAGATGCGGCAGTACATGATGATTCGAGAATTGTTCATCCATAAGAAGCTGACCGATGGAAAAAATTCTCAAAATGATATTCTGCGCGGCAAGTTCGACGAGGTGTCCGACGATAAGATCGCCGAGAGCTTGAACGAGGCCGCCCTGCAGAAGAAGTTTTGGAAAAGTCCCCATCTATGGTGCAGATACTGTGCCAATCAGGAGATTTGCACCGCCCATGCGGAGGGATGGAGAAGTGAGGGAATCGCCTATGCTGCAGGAAAAGATGTATGTGAGATGCCCCGCAGATCTGGAAAGTGAAACGGATCCGCGTGTATTCGTGTGCGGTCAGATCACGAAGGTGGATGATTTCAAACATACGGTTACGGTGAAAATTCATGATCCGTTCGGCTGGTCTCTGTTCTTTGAAAATGTACCCAAGGGATTGATCGAATTCCCGTTGGATTCGGTGGAGCATTGCGGACTGTTTATCGGCTCGGAAGTCGTATACAAGAGGAAGGTCTGCACGATTCTTTCGGGACAGAAGCTTGACGACGGCTTTTATGCGTACTATGTGCAGACGGAAGCGGATAAGGAAGTGCTTCGCGTGTCGGAAAAGGACATCGTCGTTCCGTTTACGCACGGCAGGGTCAGACCGGTGAGCCAGCTCTCGCGCTATGAATTTCAAAATCCCTGTTGGTTCTTCGGTCATGCCGTAGTTTCGCGCAGCATGAATGTTTTGGACAATTCCATCTGCGGTTTCAAGGAGCTGGCGGGGGCGAAGATCTATCTTTTGCCGCATCAGGTCAATACGATCATGCGTTGCCTGCAGGAGCGCCCGTGCAGGTATATGCTCGCCGATGAAGTCGGCATGGGTAAGACGATCGAAGCGCTTTCCATCTTGAAAATTTATATGAAGGATTCCGCTAAAAAGAACGTTTTGCTCCTCGTTCCGGATCCGCTGAAGGAACAATGGAAGACGGAAATGTTGCTGAAGTTCAATATCGATGTGGGTCTTGGCAAAGATGACAACCGTGTGGTTTTGCAGTCTTTCTCGGAGCTGAAGGAGACGGATGCCGATGCGGCGTGGGATTTCGTCGTCGTAGATGAAGTGCATCGCTGTCTTGCCGACAAGCATCTTGCGCGGCTCTTGCATGGGATCAGCCGTGCAGCGGAAAATATCTTGCTTCTGAGCGCGACTCCCGTGCAGCAGCGCGAGGAAGAGTATCTCGACTTGCTGCGCCTTCTGCTGCCAAGCAAATACGATGCGTGCGATTTGGAGCACTTTCGCGCTCTCGTGGGCAAGCAGGGGAAGATCATTCAAAAGACGGCCTTGCTTTTGGATGATCTGGGCGACTATGAGGACGAGATTCGGGCGGTGGAAGATGACGGAGAGGATCCACATGCGCTTGAAGATTGTGAGGAACTGTTCGAGGAAATTTTCGCGGATTTGGAGGCGATTTGTGATGAATTGGGGGACGATAAGCTTTCTCTTCTGTTGAAAAAGGTGGATTTTTCCGCAGAGGATCTCGGCGTCTATGCGATGAAGGTCGTCATCTCCTATATTTGCGGCAACTACCAGGTCGAGAGCAACGTCATCCGCAGTCGCCGAAAAATCCTCGAGGAGAGCGACGACGGTACGCGCCTCTTGCCCACGCGCGAATTGCAGGAAGTTTCCTATGCGCTAGACAAGGATCGAAACACCTACGAGGCGATTTGCTATGGGATCATCACCGAATGGATGACGGAGCAGGCTGCAGACCTCGACATAGAGGGCGTACTTCGCCCGCTTTTGAGCGCGTTCTTCAGCTCGTCGTGGGCGTTTCGCGCAGAGCTTGAGCGTCTGGAAACGTGTGGGATTGAACCGGATGCCCGCTTGATGGAACATGCGGCGCAATGGGTAAAGGAGGAGGAGCATATTCTGGCGAATCTGCCGGCGATTCTCGACGATCCGCAGGCATATGAAGAGGATTACTGCACGCGCATGGCGTCGGTCATGAATCTTCTCTATGACGAGCTTTACGATCAGAAGATCGTCCTCTTCACCGACGAGCCGACGACTTTTGCTGCCTATCAAAAGGCGTTGTCCTCTGTGTTTCCAGCAGAAGAGATCAGTTTCTTCGGGAAAGAGATGGCTCCAGAAGAGATCGAGCTGAACGCCTATCGCTTTCAGAATGAAGCCGCATGCCGCATGATGCTTTGCGATTCCACCGGCGGCGAGGGGCGGAATTTCCAATGCGCGGATTGCCTCGTCCACATCGACCTTCCGTGGGATGTCAGCCGCATCGAGCAGCGCATCGGGCGTCTGGATCGTTTGGAGCGCGACTTGGCAAGGCCGGTGGTCACGTCCTTCGTCATCCATACGGAAGAGTCGTTCGAGGCGGCGCTCTTTGATTTTTGGAGCAAGGGGCTGAAGGTTTTCACGCAGTCTTTGAGCGGCATGGAAATCATCATGAAGGACATCAACGAGGAGATTATCTCCGCGGTTCGGAAGGATTTTGCCTACGGTCTTTTTTCTGCCGTACCGAAGATCATTGCATCGGCGGAGCGTATGCGGGAAGCCGTGCGCAAGGAACAGAATTATGATGCCGCCGGCTTCCTGTTTCGCCCGATGTATAAGGAATTGCGGCGCTTGATCGATTATTATGCGCAGAATGAAAACGAGCTTTTCGCCGTGACCATGACGAAGTGGGCGAGTCTGGCAGGCTTTCACGGTTTCGGCGGCGAAGACGGCGTCTTCACCTATCGGGCGGAGTCGTTTTCGCCCAAATCGGCGATGAATTCGCAGCTGATTCCGCCGCGATGGAATGAATACCTGGCCTCGGAGCAGAACCGTTTCCTTCAAAGCGTTCAGACGGCGTATGAAAAGAGTCGGGAAATTCGTTCAGAGAGGCGAGCCATTCGCGGGACGTTCAGCCGAAAACAGGCGATCGAGAACGACTATCTGCACTTCTTCGCTCCCGGCGATGAGATTTTTGACTGTATCGTGAAGAATGCCATGCATTCCTGCAAGGGGCGAGCCAGCGCTTTTGCCGTGCATGCCGATCTGCATTGGACGGGGCTGGTTTTCACTTGGTCGATGGCGCCCAATGAAGCGCATCTTCTCGCACATGGACTGTCGCCGTATGCTCTGGGGGCTTATCGAAACTACTTGATGTCAAAGCAGGTTGTCGTATCCGTCGACTTGGAAAATCCCGATGATCTTGCCGAAGACGATGTCGTTCGGGAATACATGCGCATCATTCGCGCGGGATGGAACAAGAAGGAGACGATCCACCTCGGCCAGAGAGGGGGCGGCTGTGGCTATCTCAAGGAGGAAATTGCCGACAAGGCGAATATTGCCTGGTTCAAGCGCAAGTATCCTGAGGAGCGATGGCGGAAAATTGTCCGGCATGGATATAAAGCAGCCTATGAGAAAGCGTTGCATCAGTTCAAGCGCAGATCCAACCTGCGAGGGGTACGCGAAGAAATGGAGCGCGCGTTGTCCGCCAGGGCGGCGGAACGCGCCTTTTACGGTGCGGATGATGCGGCGATGGAGGCCTTGAAAAAGGAGCAGGAGATCTTGTGGGAGGCCATGAGCAAACCGCGGATTATCCTTGAATCCGCGGCTTTTGTTTGGATGGTGAAGAAAAGCGATGGACAAGGCGAAGCTTAATGAAGCTGTCGAGCGGTATTTGAACGGGGCAGGCGATCCGCCGATCTTGGATTTTGCCGCTGCGGCGGATGCGCACGAACGTTTTCTGCTCCATGCGGCGAAGCGGCTTTTGAAGAGCTTTGCGCCTGACCGACGGCAGGACGACAGGGATGATTTCCTGCTGGCTCTGCGCAACTATCTTCTTTCGATGCAGGGGAAGATCCGCGTGGATGACGTTCCGATTCCCGAGGACAATGACTATGGGCTTGTGCAGGACGCTTCGGACGGCAGGTGGCATGCCGTCGCGCAGTTTCCCGACTATGTCAATCGCATGTTCGCGGAAACCGTGTTCTTGGCACAGCCGGCATCGCACAGGACGTCCTCTGGCGGTTTTTCCCTGCATACGGATCCCTTGATTCGCAGGCTCACGGGCTTTCGCCGCTTCAAATCCGTGGCGCAGAAGCTTGCCGTATATGGGGCGCTCCATCTACCGGACGGCTATGCGGCGCTCATATCCCTGCCGACGGGCGGCGGCAAGAGCCTCATCACGCAGACGCTGGCGTATCAAAGAGAGGGCTTGACCATCGTCGTTGTACCGACGGTGTCTTTGGCGATCGACCAAGTGCGCACGGCGAAAAAGATTGTACAGTCTGCCCATGTTGATGAAGAGATCTTCTTTTACAGCAGCGGCGTCACCATCGTGCCGATCTTACAGGCGATCGAGAAGAAGACGGCGAAGATGCTCTTCATCTCGCCGGAAGCGCTGCTCAAGAACGAAGGCTTCGCCGAGGCGGTCAAGAAGGCGAATGCCGCGCGCTACTTAAGAAACCTTGTGATCGATGAGGCGCATATCGTCGTCGACTGGGGCGCGTCCTTCCGCGTCGATTATCAGTGTCTGGAATCGTGGCGCAGGAGGCTTCTGGCGAGCAATCCCGGCATTCGGACGGTTCTTCTTTCCGCGACGTTTGATGAGCCTTGCTGCAGCGTTCTCAAAGACTTTTTCTCCGAAGGCGGCGAGAAATGGCTGGAAATACGCTGCGATGCTTTGCGCCATGAGCCGCGCTATATGCTCGTCAAGGCGAAATCGTTTGCCGACAAGCAGCGAAAGATGCTCGAACTCGTGCAAAAAATGCCGCATCCCATGATCGTCTATACGGCAAGGCCCGTTGAGGCGGAAGACGTCGCTGACTTCCTCCGCGCACATGGGATCCGCAATGTCGAGACCTTCACGGGCGAGACGACGGGCGCTGTGCGAAAGGAACGGATCGATGCCTGGGCAGACGATCAGTTTTCCGTCATGGCGGCGACATCCGCCTTCGGCGTCGGCGTTGACAAGGGCGATGTGCGGACGGTGCTTCATCTGTACGTTCCGCCCAATGCCAATGCCTATTACCAGGAGCTGGGGCGCGGCGGGCGCGACGGCTTGCCGTGCCTGAGCATCATGCTGTGCACGGATGATGATGTACAGGCGGCCTTCCAGCGCATTTCCAAGAGGGTCATGACGACGGAAAAGATTGTCGGACGCTGGAACAGCATGTATAAAAATCCTCATTCGAGGCGCATGAACAATCTCGTCTATCTCGACACGTCGATTTCTCCGAGCTATGCCGACCGTGATGTTTTCGATGATGCGCCGACTTCCGACGCTGATCGGAATTGGAATATCTATGTGCTCTTATTTCTGCGCCGATGCGGACTGATTAAAATCCGTGAGGTGATTCCCGATTCGTCGAAGTATGTATTTGTCGTTGAGATCACGGATGACGCGCTCCGTGCGGATGAGGAAGAGCAGACGGAGCGGATCGGCGGCTATCGTGAACAGGAGTGGGCGTATTACGTCAAGGCTTTCGGCTCGATGCGAACGGCGATAAAAAATTGCGGGCGCGACTGTTGGTCAGAGATGTTTTACGAGACATACGACAGAGTTTCGGAGTTCTGTGCCGGCTGTGATGCACATGACGAGGTATGTGACGCTGATTTTTTGGACTACCCGCTCAAAGTTCCCGTGCAGCTGCCGACGAAAACATTTGCTGCAGATCAGCTCACTTTGTTTGCCGGAGCGAAGAGCATCATCACGATCCCGAGGCCGGAGGAGCGGGCGGCTCTCATGGAAGCTCTTTGCCGCTATCGGCTTGCAGCCTATATTTCCTGCGATGACGCCCTGTCGGAGACCGTCTTGGAGAAAATCAACGCGCCGACGCACTTCATGATTCTTTACAAGAAGGATTTGCAGGAGTTGATCAAGAAGAAAGCATACTACTACCTTTCCGGCATCATTGCCGTCGAGTACGGCGGCTCCGCGAAGGATGTATGGAACTTGCTGCAATACGTCGCCCAATATCTGAGCGAGCGTCAGGAAATCAAACTCGTCCATATTTTGCAAGAGAATACGTATTTTGAAGGACAGGACAAGTCTTTTGCCGATCTTGTGGACGGTGCTGTACTGCCTGTGAGCGCCATTCTTTAGGAGGTCACATGTTTCGAGAAAAGATGAAGACGCCCGCTATCCCCGAGCGCGTGTACACGCTGTGCAAGATCGTCGAGAAAAAGCCGCTGACAGTGCAAGAGCTGAAAAATAAGATGGAGCCTGACTACCTGCAGCAGTCGACATCGTATTTTGCAGATTACCGAGAGGCGGCGGAGGAGTTGGGACTGATCAGCGTCACGGATCAGAATGTCGAGCTTGCCGCATCCCCTTCGGCCGTGCGCTCGATGGCGGACATGCGGCGATATGTCAACGGCAGGCTGGAAGAGTTTGCTGACGGGCAGTTCTATCGGGTCACGAAGGCCTACTATGCGCGGGGGGCAAACGTGCTGCACGGGGAGCAGAATGTCGCCAATCTTGCGCCTTCGCTCGAAGAAGAGGTCGGCCGTCCGCTCGACGCCAAAGCGATGCGTGCATGGCGCTTTTGGATCGTATACCTCGGCTTTGGGTATTTGCATGGGATGTTCCTCGTGCCCAATGCCGATGTTTTTCTGCACGATCTCATGGACGGCACGGATTTTGAAAAGCATCATGCGTATTCCTTTGGTGAATTTATCGAAAAGATTCTGCCGCGCGCCAGAATTGTCATTGATGCTGATCTGTCGAACCGACAGCTCAGCTACGGCGTTTCCAACGGGCTGCGCACGCTGCACGATGCCGGCTTCATTCGCATGGAGCACATTCTCGATCAGCAGGACATCTGGAGCTTGTACCCGCTGAAGGCGCATGACGTTGAGACTACGGTCACGAACGTCACGATTCTCGAATAGGAGGCAGGTTGTGGATTTAACGATTGCGAGAGAGCGGCTTGCCTCTGTCGTGAAGCCGGACTCGATCACATATTCCCAGGGCGATTTTTTAGCGACCCATGTTGCCGTCAAACGCCTTCGTCTGATGAATAAGTTCGATATAACGCCGTCTGACGGCAAGGAGTACTCTGAAGAGGAAATATACAAGGCGATTATTCTCAACAAAGAGAACAAGCATCAATTCATCGCTGTATACGGGCAAAGCGGCACGGGAAAATCGCATCTGATTCGTTGGTTTGAAGCCAAGTATCGGCACAACAAGCCCGCGCAGGAGGTCGTGCTTTTCATTCGCAGGAGCGACAACACGCTGAAAGGCACGATCCGGCAGCTCCTAGATATGCCTGAGGTGCAGGAGATCGCCAACAAGGACGCCTATGACCGTTTGCTGAAAGCGGCGGCCTATGAGGATGAGAACAAGCTCAAAGGGCGGCTGTACCATGAAGTTCTGAACGAGGTGGAACACGACGAGGAAGATCGCTCGATTCATCTGAAAAATATCGAGAGGAAGCGTCTGATCGCCTTTTTGAACAACGAGGTGGTGCGCGTGCGCCTGGAAGCGGCGGACGGCCCGATCGAGCGCATTTATTCGAAGATCGCCGAAAATTCCCTCGTGGACAGGGATACGATCGCGCAGTTCACCGCGGAGGATTTCTTCATTTCGGCAGAACTCAGTGATCAGATCGAGCGCGCCGGCGTCGATCCCAAGGCGATGAAGATGGTGCGCGCCTTGATGGCGGATGAGGACGGCAGGGAAGAGGCGAAAAAGGTTGCCGCCTATCTGAACCAGTTTGTCAATGACGTCGTTCAGCGCTGTGCAGGCATTGCTGCCGGCGATTTTCGCGATATCTTCCGCGACATACGCAGGGAGTTGTTTCGGCTCGGCAAGAGTCTGACGCTCTTCATCGAGGACGTCACATCTTTTACGGGCGTCGACGATGCGCTGCTCGACGCCCTGATCGTTGAGCATACGGGCATGAATGAGGGGGAGAAGCTCTGCCGCATCTCGTCGATCATCGGCACGACGGGCAACTACCTGCAGCACAACTTCCGCGACAATCATAAGGATCGCATCACGCAGTACGTCTACATTCCGAGTGACGCTTTCGATGAAGCGGGGCTGTTTGAATTCGTCGGACGCTACCTCAACGCGATGTCCGTGCCCGAATCTCGGATCGCCAACTGGCTGGAAAATGCAGCCGAGCCTGCGGACTATCCCGTGCATACGGTGAAAGAGGGAAAGAATTGGGAGTTTGTGCCGATCGAGTTTGACAAGAAGCTGTGCCTCTATCCGTTTACGAAAAACAGCATTCGTTATCTCTATCAGCACGCCCTGAAGCAGAATCAGCAGACGCCGCGCTACATCATCCGCGATGTGATCGAGCCTGTGGTCAATGATATTTTAAGCCATAAGGAAAAATTCCCCAGCATCCAATGGCCGCTTGTGCGGACGAATACGACGCTGAGCTACCGCATCGAGTCGCAGATTCGAGACGAGCAGGAGGCGGCGCGAGTCCGGCGCTTTTTAAGCATCTGGGGAGACGGCACGCCCGATCAATTCACGAAAGACGGCGTCGTCTATCAGGCGGGCGTCCGAAGCGACATCCTCGAAGAGCTTGCCATGCCGCCTCTGCGCCTGTCCGAAGTCGAAGCGCCCAAGACTGCAGCGGCCGCCGCTCCTGCCGCTGCCGCCGCTCACGCATCGGTAGCTGGGAAAAGCCTGGCGGCGAGCCTGGCAGAAACGCCCGTTGAGCCGCCCGTCGTTTCTGCAGGAAGGGTGGAAAAGGTCGAAAGGGCTGTCGCGGTCTTGAGCAAATGGGTCGAAGGACAGGCGATTGACGTTTCCTCAACAGGCGGCACGAGCGGCGCTCTGCGCGCTGCCCGCGACGACATCGCCAAATATTTGCTGTCGGCAATTCCGTGGCAGGCGGAGGGGATTTCCCTCGATCAGATGGGGAAGATCCAGGATTCCAGTGCGCCCCTCGTGGATTTTGAGAATCAAACGAGGGAGCGCACGCAAGGGCTTTATACGATGCCTGCCAGCCGCGAGTCCATGCACATTATCGCGGCCTTTTTGCGTTGGCGCGAATATGGCGGGCAGAGCTGGGCTTATCCCGAGTCGGATTTGGACGCGTACTTCATCACTTCGTGGACTTCGCGCATAAAAAGCGCTCTGCTCAAAGCCGTGCGTGAAAACGCGGATGCAGACGCCTCCTATATCGAAGCCGCCATCGCCGCTGAAATCTACCGGCAGATTCTTGGCGGCGAGTTTCGCGAGAAGAGCTTGAAGAATCTGACGGTGCGTCATCTCTTTGAGAAGAAGGAGAAGAAAGCGGCGGCAGACAGCCATGTGCGGGAGTGGAGCGCCCTTTGTGCGCTGCTCTCGCAAAAAGGCGCCGACGAGACAAACAGGAAAACGGTTCGTCAATATTTCAACATCACGCAGGGCGACGGCGGTTCCGTGATCGTTCTGGATGAGCCGAATCTGGCGCGCACGCTGCGCAAAGTTAAGTCGAACAGGCTCTCTGTGCCGGAGACGGCCTTCGAGATGCAAGATCCCGTCAAGCGCAGGCGCGATGTGTTCGACCATTTGAAAAAGATCGTTGAGCGCGTCGGCAAGGTCGCCGATGCCGAGCAGGAGAAGGCGCGGGACATGATGGAAAAGATTCGCGCCTTTTGGGGGACGGATGAGCTCGATGACGGCGAGGCGATGGAAGAGGACGATCTTCTGATGCTGGCGGAACGCGTCAAAGCCTTCTACGACGAGGCCAATCGCACACAGTTTTCCGTGGCGTTCTTTTCGACCGATCCGGTGAAGAAAGGGGCAAAGCAGATCGCCAAGGCGCTGAGTGATGTCGGCGGTGCGTTGGAAGAGAAAGATCCGTTGGCGGTGCTCCTGGCGTTTTCGGGCGATCCTCTGACGGACTTGAAGCCTTTGCTCGACTTGTTCGAGCGATTGGAAGCCGACTTCAAAAAAATCGACGCCGAGATGGCGAAGCGGCGGGCGGCATTGGGCGGAGAAGATTCTGAGGAGCATTCGGCCGCTCGCTATGAGATGGAACTGCAGAAGCTTGAGGAGGGCCGTTTCTGCTTCACGAAGGAGGCGCAGGCATGATCTTCGATGTGCTCGATCAAAAAATGAAAGATATGAAAGCCCTGCGCCAGAGGGAAGAGCGACGGGCGAACCAAAAGCAGCAGGCGGCTCTCGATCAGAAGTACCGTGCCGTGGTCGAGGCGGCGGAAAGATTTTCTGACTCCTTGGCGTGTGTTCGCGATACGCTGGAATTTCCCGTTTCGGAGGAGCTTCGGACAGACTGCCTGACGCTGCTCGATGAGCTTGAGGTTGCCGTGAGTACTGGGTACGCTGTGCAGGAAAGCGTGGAAAAAGCGAAACGCCGCTATGATGCGCTTCACGGACAGATGAAAAAGGCGTGGTCGGCATATTTCCGCAGTTATACGGCGGGTACATGGAACACGCTGCGCGTCATTCGAGGAATCGACGAAGAAAAGACAGATCGCTGTATGGAAGAGATTCAGACAGCGAAAGACTGGTCTGCAGAGACGAAGGTATTCATAGGTTTGAAAGCGGCAATGAAGCGTGCCGCTGATTTGATCCAGAGCTTGGAGATGGAAGAGGAGACGGTGGAGTTTCTGACGAAGATGACCTCGGGCAAAGCTACGGCGGCCGATCTCAGCGAGGGAGTCGTGGCCTGGCTTCGCAAGGAAGGGCTGGAAAAGAAGATTCGACTGTCGTTTCTCCCTCGCTGATCGAAGGTACGATTTGACTTTTGCATGGAGAGACCATATACTCGAAAGATATGGGTTCAGAGGAATATAGGAGCGGGATACGACGATTATGGGAAATGTAACGAAGGACAAGATCGCCTCCATGATGGCGACGATCCAAGAGCTCTATTTGTCCGATGACATCCCTTGGATGATCGGCTATTCGGGCGGCAAGGACAGCACTGCCGTCGTGCAGCTCGTCTGGCTGGCGCTCGAGGCTCTCCCCTTGGAGAAGAGGAAGAAGTCCGTGCATATCATGAATACCGATACTCTGGTGGAGTCGCCGGTCGTCTCCAAGTGGGTGGAGAGGTCGCTTGCAGCGATGTGCGAGGCCGCGGCAGCGCGTCAGCTGCCGTTCATTCCGACGCGACTCGTGCCCGACTACGATCATACATTTTGGGTGAATCTTCTCGGCAGGGGTTACCCGTTCCCACGCATGAAGTATCGCTGGTGCACGGATCGGCTGAAGATCCGTCCCGTGAACGACTTTATCAAGAAGAAACTCGCTGAGCACGGCGAGATCATTCTCGTCCTGGGAACGCGCAAGACGGAGAGCGCGCGCCGCCATCGCACGATGACGAATCTTGAGAAGAAGAGGGTTCGCGAGCTTTTGAGTCCCAATCCGACACTGGCCAATGAGCTGGTGTTTTCTCCGTTGGAAGCATGGTCGAATGATGATGTCTGGATGTTTCTGATGCAGTACAAGAATCCTTGGGGCTATTCCAATCAGGATCTTTTGACCATGTATCGCGGGGCGACGGCGGACAACGAATGTCCTCTGATGCTCGATGAGAGTTTGCCGTCGTGCGGCAAGAGCCGTTTCGGCTGCTGGGTTTGCACCATGGTCGAGAGCGACAAGTCGATGGAAGCGATGATCGCCAACGACGAGGAGAAGGAATGGATGCTGCCGCTGCTGGAATTTCGAAATGAATTCGGCGATCTGGCGCACGATCGCGAGCGCCGCAGCTTCCGACGCATGCGCGGACACCTGCAAGGCAGTCATGGACAGCTCTTTCACGGGCCGTACAAAAGGGAGGTCCGCGAACGTTGGCTGCGCCGCCTGTTGGAGATTCAGAAGAAAATTCGAGAAACGGGACCGGAGGAGTTTCGCGATCTTGAGCTGATTCATCACGAAGAGCTGCAGGCGATTCGCCGCATCTGGGTTCTGGAAAAGCATGAATTTATCGATTCCGTTCCGACGATTTATGAAGATGTGATGGAAGAGCCATTCTGCGATCCGACATGGCTGCCCTTGGATAATTTCGCCAAGGACGAGTGGGATGTTTTGGCGGGGGTCTGCACGCGCATGTACGGCGGGGAAGAGCTGGCCTTTGAAATGATGTATACGCTTGTCGATCTCGAGAACCGCGCCTCGGGGATCGGTGCGCGCAAGGGGCTCCTCGAGGCGATGGAGGCCGCGATCGGGCGCTCCTTCTACAAGGACGAAGCCGATGCAGTGCGGTATTATACAGAACGCATGAGACGAAAAAAGGAATTGGGCGCAGAATATAACGAAGCGTTTTTGGATGCCGCCTTGCCCGACCGTTCGCAAGAACCTTTGGATATTGAGGATGAAAGCCGATGATCATCAAGAAGCTCACGCTGCAGAATTTTGGCGTCTATGCCGGGGAAAACACCTTCTCTTTTTCGCATACGCGCCCCATCGTCTTGATCGGCGGCATGAACGGCCACGGCAAGACGACTTTTCTCGAAGCGATCCTCTTGGCGCTTTACGGCGCGAATTCCATCGCTTATAAAGAGAGTGCGCACAGATCGTATGGGAAGTACCTGCGCGCCTATGTGAACAATAGCAGCGGCGAGAAGCGTGCCTCGGTGGAGCTGACATTCCTCATGGATGAGAGCGAGCAGAGTGAATATCGGATTCGTCGTGCTTGGACCGCAGCCAAAGGAGACGGAGAGACGATCACCGTTTGGGAAAACGGCGCGTACAGCGAATTTTTGACGGCAAATTGGGCGATGTTTGTGGAAAATATTCTCCCGTCGGCGCTGGCACGCTTTTTCTTTTTTGACGGGGAAAAAATCGCCGAATTGGCGCTTGATGAAAACAATGTGCAGATGAAGGACTCCGTGCGCTCCATGCTGGGGATCGGCGTTCTCGACGGTTTGAAAGGCGATCTCTCGCGCATCGTGCGGCGCCTGGCGCGCGGCGGAAAAAAGGAAGACGCATCTGCCGGCTTGGAGGATCTGCGGCAGGAAAAGGAGCGCCTGGCGGTGCAGCTGACCGAGCTGGAGGCAGCGGGCGCACGCCTAGAGATGCAGACAGAAGAGCGGCAGGCGGCGATCGATGAACTGCACCGCCAATATGAGATCAAGGGCGGCGCGGCGGCGCAGGAGCGGCAGAGCCTCATGCAGCGCCGCGCGGATCTTTTGGCAAAAATCGAGCGCAACAAGGGCGCGCTGGCGGAATGTGCCGCTGGAGAATTGCCGTTCGCCTTGGTGCGTGATCTCATCAGCGAAGTCAAGCTGCAGTCGGAGGATGAGCACGATGATTTGATCATGAAGCAGGCGCTCGGCATGATGGAAGGGCTGCTCGAAGGATATGCCGCCAAGCACGAAGGCGCACGGCAGGCGAACGCCGATTTCTTGGCGTACGTCCGCGAAGAGACGGAGCGAACGGCGTCGGAACCGCTTTACCAAGTGTCGGATCATGCGCTGTTCCAACTCAATGCGCTGCTCGATCATCTGCTTGCCGAGAGTGTGGAAACGGCGCGGCGGCTGCTGGGCGAAAAGGCGTTGCTGCAGAAAAAACTCGACGAGACGGAGCGCCATCTCGCTGTGGATCTCGATGAAAAAACTCTCGGCGCGTTGTTCAGCCGCATCAAGGAGGAGGAATCCGCGCTCGTGCAGCTGAAGATCGATCGGACGGCAAAGGAGCAGGAAACGGCTGCTTTGCGCGCGGCGCTTCATGCCGCCGATGCCGAATATCGAAGGCAGGCGGAAGCCTATCTGCACGATGCGGAGCTGCGCGACGATCGGCAGCGCATGAGGAAATACGCCAACATGGCACTGCGCCTGACGGAAGAATTTACCGTCGAGCTGCAGCGGCGAAAAATTGGCGTGCTCGGCGATACCGTCACAGAATGCTACAAGAAGCTGGCGAACAAGAAGAACATGATCGAGCGGATCGTCATGGATGCGGATACCTTGGAACTTGCCTACCTGGACGATCGAGGCGAAAAGGTGGCGAAGGACTCGTTGTCGGCGGGCGAAAAGCAGCTGATGGTGATCGCTGTCCTCTGGGCGTTGGCCATCTGCTCGAAGAAGAAGCTCCCCGTGATCATCGATACGCCGCTCGCGCGTCTCGACTCCATGCATCGGACGTCGCTCGTCACGACATATTTCCCGCAGGCGGGAAGTCAGACGATCATCCTGTCGACAGATGCGGAGATCGATGAAGATTATTACGCAATGCTGAAGGATTCGGTCGGCGATGAATTTACGCTGCACTACGATGAGGCGACGAAGAGCACGACGATTTTGAAAGGATATTTCTGCGACGATGATCATTAAACAAGTGCGCCTCTCTCAGCAGGCGAAGGACCAGCTCTCCCGCTTGAAAGGCAAGACGGGCATCAAAAATTGGAATATTCTCTGTCGCTGGGCGCTTCTCTATTCGCTTGCAGAAAAAAACGTGCCCGCGGATCTTCCACTTGCCGCAGACAGCAATCTGGAAATGTCGTGGTACACGTTCGGCGGCGAATATTACGAGATCTATGAGGCTTTGATCAAGGCGTGGTGCATGCGCATGGAGATTGAGGCGGATGATGAAACGGCGGCGAAGTATTTTCGCCTGCACCTTGAGCGCGGCATCGCATATCTCTCGGGCACGGGCTTCATCAAGAGCATGGATGACTTATTGGCACTGGCGGTGAAGAAATCATGAGCATCTATTTGGACTGGAACGCCTCCGCACCGATCGCGCCCGAGGTCGTAGAGACGATGATGGAAGTATACCGAAATCAGATCGGCAACGCAGACAGCCGCACGCATGCTTACGGCGAGGCTGTGCGAGCCGTTGTGGAACATGCGAGGAAACAGGTGGCGGCGCTCTTGGGCGTGACTTCTGCCGAGGTGTTCTTCACGAGCGGCGCGACGGAAAGCAGCAATATCGCAATCCAAGGCCTTGCGGCATATGCCGAGCAGAGCGGCAAGCGCCATATCATCACGTCCGCCATCGAGCATAAGGCGGTTCTGGAGACGGTGAAGGCGATGGGGCGGCGGGGCTTCGTTGTGGACATCGTCGCACCCGAGCCGTCCGGCCGCGTGGCGAAAAAGAAGATCATGGAAAAGCTGCGAGCAGACACCTTGCTCGTCAGCCTCATGCATGTCAACAACGAAACGGGAGTTATCCAGCCCGTGGAAGAACTGGGCGCGGAGTTGGAAAAGAGGGAGATTCTCTTTCATGTGGATGCTACGCAAAGCTGCGGCAAGCTCGTCGATGAACTGCGGCGGCTGAAATACCGCATGCTCTCTTTCAGCGCGCACAAAATGCGCGGTCCGCAGGGCGTCGGTGTGCTCGTGCTCAAAAAGCGCGACTATAAGCTGCCTCCCGTAAAGGCGATCCTCTACGGCGGCGAGCAGGAGCGCGGCATTCGTCCGGGCACGATTCCCGCAGCTCTCGCGGCAGGCTGCGGCAAGGCCTGTGAGCTTGCCGCCATGCGATACAAAGAGGACAGCAGAAAACTGCAGCAGATCAAGGCGATGCTGCTGCAGATGATCGATGAAGCAGGGCTTGCGTACTCGGTCAACGGCGATGCAGAATTCTCTTTGCCGAGTACGCTCAACCTCTCTTTGCACGGCGTCTCCGCGGAGGCGCTGATGATCGCCGCAAGGGACGACTGCGCTATCTCCAACGGCTCGGCATGCACGTCAAAAAGCTACGCTCCGAGCTACGTTCTGGCCGCCATGGGCGTCCCCGCGGAACAGATCGAAAGCTCCATCCGCCTCAGCTGGGGCGCGGAGACGGACATGAAGCAGCTCAAGACAGATTTCGCCAAACTGTTGACAGCGGCGAAAAGGCTGGCGTAGTAGGGGCATGGGGGGAATGTTTTCTATGAGAAACATGCTTATGATTTTTATGGAGATGATAGACTGTTTATCAAATTAATGTTACAATATGATTAGATAAAATTTAAGTCAATAGCGTTCGGGTTGTTAACTCTAATGGCTATACTTCTAGTAATTGTAATTTTTATTTTGATTGATTTCGCAATGGTTGAAATGGTAAACTAAAATGAACAATGGAGCTAATTTCTAAATAGGGACGTTCCTGACCTAAGACTGTTATTCTAAGGGAGGTATATTTATGGCGAAAAAAGCAAACGGTGCGCCAACAAAAGAATTTTTTGTTGGTATGCTTACGCGAGATATTGAGCTTAGCGATGCAATTTTGGATTTATTGGATAATTGCCTTGATGGTGTGGTGCGGCAAAAAAAGGATATTGACAAGAGAAGTGATATGAATTACTACTCTGGATATTATTCGCATATTACTATCGATGAAAGACGTTTTGTCGTTGAGGATAACTGCGGTGGCATTCCTTTAGAGATTGCAGAAAAGTATGCTTTTCGAATGGGAAGATCTTCTGAAAAGAGCGATGATCTTCCTACCGTGGGAATATATGGGATTGGTATGAAACGCGCCATTTTTAAGATTGGAAGATCTGCTTCTGTTATTACTCGCAATAATGGTGTCTTATATAAAGTAACAATACCTCAAAACTGGGTTGACTTGGAGGATGAATGGGATTTTTCTATTGATGAGATGAGCAACGCAGAAGAGCTTAAGGCTGGTGGCACTCGTATAGAAATTGAGAATATTAATAAGGGTGTTGTCGAAAATTGGAATACTGAAGATAAAATGAATAATTTTATTGATAGGCTTATTAAGTCTATCAAGCAAAGTTATAGTTTTATAATTCAAAAGGGATTTAGTATTAAAATTAATGACAGGCCAGTTTCAGCTCTTCCAATTCAACTTTTAATAGCGTCGACCTCGGAGAGCGTAGCAATAAAACCTTTTTTATACAAGCAGATTTTTGGAGATGTAAGTGTGAGTTTGGCTGTAGGATTCTATGCACCGCCACCTTCTCTGGCAGATATTGATGATGAAAATGAGTTGAAAAGATATTCTTCTGAGGCTGGATGGACCATCGTGTGCAATGATAGAGTTGTAGTGTATAATGATAAATCACATCTCACGGGGTGGGGAGAGGCGGGGATTCCCCAATATCATACACAGTTTGTTGGAATTCGAGGTATAGTGATTTTTGAAAGCAATAGTCCCAAGAATTTGCCAATGACAACTACAAAACGAGGTGTTGATACTTCATCTGCTATTTATGCAGTTGTAAAAGATCGAATGCGTCAAGGCTTAAAAATGTTCACAGATTATACAAATAAATGGAAAGGGCAAACTGAAAAAGAACGAGCGTACTCTGCTGCGGCGAAAAGTATATCTGTTGAAAAGTTGATCGGAACTCAAAAAGAGGTTGAAGAAGTTGTATCAGTACAGTTTCGTCAAAATCGCGGTGGTCTGGTTTTTAATCCTAGTCTTCCTAAACCGTCCAACGCTAAACCCTATAGGATCATACGGTTTAGCAAAGATTTAGAGGATATCCTTGATATTGTTGAGTATTTTTACAAAGATCGCACACATCAGATCTCTCCATCTCAGGTTGGTGAGAGGTGTTTTGATATTGTGTTAGCTAAAGCCAAGAATGGAGAAGGTGAGTGATGTGCCAAACCAACCGTTTTATCATTTGCGCCCAAATAAAAGTATTGACCGCAGTTTGTTTCTTCAAACACTAATTGGATTAAATGGGAAACTTTCGATAGGGGATTATTGTTATACAGGCTTTGGCTCGTATTTGTTTGATGACTTCAGATTATTACATGAAACACTGAATATTTCTAAAATGATCTCGTTAGAAAAGGATCCGATAGAATTTCAGCGAGCTAGGTTCAATTGTCCGTATAATTGTATTGAGATAAAGAATGTTGGTAGCACAGATTATTTATCTGATTTGATTCTTGATGATGATGACCATAATATTTTCTGGTTAGATTTTGTTGCACCATCTGAACTTGGTGAACAGTTGTCAGATTATGCAACATTGTTGCCCCGACTTAATCCAAATGACGTTGTTAGAATTACTCTAAATGCTCAGCCAGATTCTTTAGGGAAATCAAAGTTTCCGGATGAAATACAAGTTATGCGATTGAAGACGTTAAAAGAACGTGTGCCGGATTCATATTTTCCTGATTGCCTCAATGCTGAACATATGACGCGTACGAATTATCCGTTGGCTCTTTTGCAGATCTTAGAATCTATTACAACTCAGTTACTGGATGATAGACCTCCATATCGTTCTAAATTCATGTTGCCTCTATTTTCAACTGTTTATGCAGATGGCCAACAAATGCTGACATTTACTGGCATCGTATTGGAAAAACATGAGGATGAGTCGATAATAAAAGAGATCTTACGGAATTACCCTCATAATAATTTTTCGTGGCGTTCTCCGTGCCGTATAGTGATTCCTCCGCTCTCAGTACGTGAACTGTCTGAAATAAATAAGTTGTTGCCGAATCCTGATATTCGACAACAACTATTGGATGATTTTCCGTTTGTTTTTTCTAATCAAGACAACAGTATTATAGATAGTTATATAGCTTATTATAAATATTATCCCAACTTTCATAAAGTTAACCTTTGAAAAATTGCTTGTAAAACACGTTCAGAAACGATGGGAGAAACACTATTTCCGATTTGTCTAAAGCTATGCCAAATCGTTTCTGGAAGTTTAAACCAGTCGGGAAAGCCTTGTAGACGTGCGGCTTCACGTGGCGTTATCACACGAGCATATGCGTAATGTATTGGACGAACGGCTTGATAGCTGCCTTTCTCAGGACCTGTTCCTGCTCGAAGGGTTGGACAAAATCCGTCTGGATTTAAACGTGTGGCTTTTGAAATTCGATCTTGTTGCCCATATTTTAATCGGGCGTATCTTTGTTTAACGATTTGCGTATGTTTTGTAGGAAAGAAGCCGTTTACTTCATGATGATGTTCATAATTTTGAATATAATCAGCATTACCTAAGCTCATTGGTCTCATTCCAATTACTCGTTCATAAAAAAATGTTGACTGAATATGCATTAAATCTCGATTGTAATACTCATTTGCGATTTTCCTTATCCCTGTGTCATTTAAGCGATATCGGATATTAGAAGGAAGTCCCTCTAGCGCCTTGCGTACAGTTGTCCTTTGATTAGAGGATACTTTCATTTGCTCAATATCAGCTTTTGTAAACGGTTCTATTCGAGCACTCTTGCGAAATCCTATAAAAAACATGCGAGTTCTTTTTGTGGGTGCGCCATACTCACTGGCATCGATTTTTATAGGGGGTAGGAGATGATAATCGTGAACATGATCAAATGCAGCGTTTCGTATCTGATTGTATTTAGAGTTCATAATTCCGGGAACATTTTCGGCGACAAAAAAGGGTGGATGCACTTCCTTTACCAATTCGAAATATTTTATAAAAAGCGTATTCCGGATATCGTTTACATTTCTATGCCCTATATTGCTAAAGCCTTGGCATGGTGGTCCTCCGATAATGCCATCAAGATGTTCTGCAGAAATTCCCGAAAGAGCTAATAGAGTTTCTCCAGTTAATTCCATGATATCTCGTTGGATGTGTTGACTATTCGGGAAGTTAGTTCTATGTGTAGCGATTGCATGCGGGTCAAGTTCGACAGCAGATATGACAGTGAAACCTGCTCGACTGGCTCCAAGACTTAACCCGCCTGCGCCAGAAAAAAGGTCAATCACGTTTGGCATTGTAGACACCGCCTTCGAGTGAATGGAATCAATAGGCATCGCATATTGCAAATCTGCCTATATATACAGTACTGTGCCCAGTATAACACGAATCAAATATTATTTTCCACATAAAGTTTGTTTGACCTTTTGGCATTTATCGTGTTTAGGATGTGTAGAGGTTCAAAGGTGTACCCATTTCGATGAGTTTATATTGTTGTGATAAACTAAAATTGTAACAGGAATGTCTAAAAAGATATCGACGTTTCAAGGGGAACGACATGGCAAACGATCATCAATTCAACCGCCGCACATTCCTCAAGTTTGCGGGCGGTGCGGCGGTCATCGTGGGTGGTGGCTTTCTGGCGCGGAGATTCGACGTCCTCGGACGGGCGGTGAAGCGGCTCGACAAGATTGCGAATCCGCAAAGAATCGAGGCGGACTTCATCTGTCAGATCATCACGCGCGATCCTTCCGTTTCGCGCACGATCATGTGGCAGTCGGAGGCAGTAGAGAGCGCGGCGGCTGTTGAGTGGCGCGAGGTGGATGCGCAGGAGGTGCAGCGCGCGGCGGCATCGAACGAGGATTTCACGGATGACGGGTGCGCGGCGGTGCTGCATATGGCGGGCATTGAGGGACTGACGCCGGGCAAGTCCTACGAGTACCGGTTGGTGAACGGCGAGGAGGCGAGCGAGTGGTGGCCTTTGACGACGCCGGCGGAGCGCGATGGCTTCAAGGCGCTGATCTTCCCCGATTCGCAGTCGAGCGATTATTCGGTCTGGCGAGACGTCGCGCAAGGAGCATGGCAGCGCAACCCCAATGCAGGCTTTTTTGTCAACATGGGCGATCTCGTCGATAACGGCGAGGATCATACGCAGTGGGATGCGTGGCTTTCGGCGGTCGCGCCCATGATCGAGCAGATTCCTTTTGCGCCCGTCATGGGAAATCATGAGACATACGACAGGAATTGGCAAGTACGTTTGCCAAAAGCATATTTGCAGGAGTTCGCCGTGCCGGACAACGGTAGTGAGGCGTTCTCACGCTATTACTATTCGTTTGACTATGGGATGTGCCATTTCGCTGTGCTCAATACGCAGATGGACGAGACGGCGGATTTCAAGCAGGGGCTTTTGGAGGAGCAGCTCTCGTGGCTGCCTGAGGATATGGAAAAGAGCCGCAAGCAGTGGAAAGTCGCGCTCCTGCACAAGGATGTGCTGCAGTACCGCATTCATCAGCGCCCCGAACGCACGGAGGGATTTTCCGACATAGGCGAAGCGTTCATGCCCGTTTTCGATAAGCTCGGCGTCGATCTCGTCCTTACGGCGCATCTGCACACCTATCGCAATCGCGGTCATATCGAGGCATTCCGCCGCTCGGCGAAAGGACCCGTCTACATTCTGACGGGCGTCGCAGGCGATGTGCGCTACCCGAATCTCTGGATCGACCATGCACTCGATGAGGCAGTCGCGCCGCAGCCCGAGACGGACAATTATCTCGTCTTGGAAGCGAAGGATGCGCAGCTCGCCGTCGAGTGCTTCCTGCCCGACGGCACGAGGATCGACCGCGTGGAAGTGGTGAAATAATTGCCGAGAGCATGTTACCTGAAAAAGCGGCTAGGAAAGCGGTTTATTCGCCGAATAAATCAGCATGTGTTCCTGTGGCGGTTGCTGAAAGAATGAGCATGTCCTCATGAATTTGGTATATCAGCAGCCAATCCGGTTCGATATGACATTCGCGGAAGTCCTTCAGATTTCCGCCAAGTGCATGATCTCGATACTGCTCCGGCATGTTCGAGCCTTTTTGCAGCAATTGCAATGTCTTGATAAGCTTGGAGATGTCTTTGCCTCGCTTTTTCACGCGGCGGACATCTCTTTTCATGCGATTCGTATAGACGATCTCGTACATGCTAATCCTCCAGCATGGATGCTACGGCTTCATCGGCTGAATCGAAGGGACCATGCAAGTTGCGGCGTTGGCGGCTGTCCTCGATGGCTTCTTTCAGATCCGCAGGGAGTCCGGTGTGCAGGCGTGCGATGGGGAAGGGGATTCCCTCATGTGCGATGGCGGCTTTGAGGAAGATCTGTATGGCCGTGGACGTGTCAAGGCCGAGGCTGAAGAACAGCCGATCGGCATCTTCCTTGACGGCATCGTCTACGTTGATTTGAAGAGTCGTCATGATAGTACCATCCTTTCTTTCATGTCGCACCGCAGCCCGAGACGGACAATTATCTCGTCTTGGAAGCGAAGGATGCGCAGCTCGCCGTCGAGTGCTTCCTGCCCGACGGCACGAGGATCGACCGCGTGGAAGTGGCGAATTGATGCTCTTGGCCGTACAGCTTATGCGGCGCTCGTATAGTCCATAATGAAGATTTTGCTGGCGACTTTTTTCAAGCCTTCCAAGATGTCGTCGATTCTTTCCATCACGGAGGCGGCATAAAGTGTTTCGCCGCATTGTTCGCATTTCCAACAGGGAACTTTTTCGATGATGATATAGCAGTTTTCAAGCTGGGTGAAATATGTTGCAGTGGATTCTTTCATCGTGCCGGTCTTGCAAAGCAAGCATTTCATTTCAAATATCCTCCTTTCGTGTTTTGTAATCGTTGCTCCATTTCGCTGGATCGGGGAAGTATGCCGTTATGATTCGGCTGGCACTTCCTTCGTCGCTTATCACCACATGGATATAGCGGTTTTCTTTCGTAACTCCTAGAATCAAACAGCTTGGATAGGGATAATCACAAGGGTATTGTTCAATGATCTCTCCTGTCGCAACGGCGGTTCGTATGTCTTTTGCCTTGATGTTCCTTAACCTGAAGCGTTCCGCCGCATGTGCTGTTATGAATACGGCATCTTCATCGTAAACTACACGCACAAACGTCCACTTTGTGGACAAAAGTGCGTCGCCCTTACAGAAACCTAGCCAATCGGTCTGCGCCCCTTGGGCTTGACCTCTTGGGGTCTCGTCGTAATGTTTGCGAAGGTTCTTTATGTCAATCATACGCGTCTCCTGCGGAAATCTATGTGGATAGAAAAGACTTTTTTATCATTATAGCAAAAAACGTCCTTATGGAAAATCCTCTTGACGAAAGCGGAGGCTTTCCCTATACTTAGAAGAACATGGGGGAGTCCGTTTCGACCTTTGACAATGCGGTGCGGCGGCTCTTTTCCCAAATTACAACATAGACAAAGGATGCGGTTTTCCATGCGGTTTTCCATAGAGGAGAAGAACGAGGGCATGCAGTATGTCGTAGCGGCTTTCGTTTTTTATTTTGCGCTCGTTTCTTTCTACATCAATATCGGCGAGGACATGACGCCGGCCAATTATCTGCCGTGGCTTCTGCCCGTGATCGGCGCTCTCGTACTCTTCCAGTACGGCGCACGAAAGCGGCTCTTTTCGCTGAATCACGCGCCGCATCTTTTCGCGGGCATCTTGTGGTGCGTGACGTTCCCGCTTCTTTACTCGTGGTCGTACGCTACGCCGTGGTACGTCTCGCTCATACGACTCGACTTTCTGTGCGGTACGGGAATCTTCCTCTTGCTCGCATCCTGGCAGTCGCTGGCATTTTCCTACGGGAAGCTCTTGCGCCCCGTCGCCGCGCTCTTTGCCGCGCTCGACTTCGTGTGCCTTGCGATTCCCTTCGTGCAGATCGTCTACTTCTCGATTTATCAGCATTGTCTGACGCCTGCATCGCTCATGGCGCTCTATCTGACGAATCCCGACGAGAGCGTTGATTTCCTTGAGGCGATGCTCGGCATCCCCGCACTGATTGGTATCGTCATCGCTTTTCTCGCCTTCCTGTGGCTTTGCTATCGAGGCAACATGCGCCAAGCGCGTCATCTGGCGGCACATCCGCTGACGGCGGGCAAGCGGGCGGCTCTCTTCCTGCTCGGCTGCGTCCTCGGCGTCTACATTCCGTTCTTTGTCTTGCCGGAGACGTCGATCGCGCTGAGCTGGAAGGAGGTTTCCGACTACGTCGCCGAGACGCAGGAGTACAGCGCCTACTATGACGAGCGTTTCGCCGGACTCAAGCTCGATACGCCCGAGGACACGCTTGCCGCCAAGGCGCCGGGCACGGTGATCGTCGTCATCGGCGAATCGGCGTCGCGCACGTTCATGAAGGCGTACACGCCGACGTTCCCTTACGATGATACGCCGTGGCTCGCCGCACGCATGGAAGATCCCGATTTCGTCGTCTTCCGCCACGCCTATTCGTGCTGGTCACAGACGGTGCCTGTCTTGCAGCGTGCACTGACGGAACAGAGCCAGTACAACGACAAGGAATTCTACAACTCGACATCGCTCATCGATGTGGCGAAGAAGGCGGGCTACGATACGTACTGGTTCAGCAACCAGGGGCGCTACGGGCAGTACGACAGCGCCATCACGCTCGTCGCGAAGACGGCGGACCGCGCGGAGTGGGTCGATGACTCGTACCTCTTCACGGAGAAGTACGACGAGAATCTTCTGCAGTATCTGACCGAGATCGACGGCTCGAAGAACAACTTCATCGTGCTGCACATCATGGGCAGCCACATCTACTACAACAACCGCTATCCCGCCTCGTTCGAGCGCTGGATCAATGCGGCGGGCGGCGCAGGAACGAATGCTGAGTCGTATGCGAACAGCATCCTCTACACGGACGACAATTTGCGGCGCATCTTCGAGTACGCGCGGGACAATCTGAACCTGCAGGCGATGGTCTACTTCTCCGATCACGGCGAGGACTTGGTGATTTCGCACAATCCCGACGTGTTCAACTTCCACATGGTGCGCATCCCGATGTTCGTATACATGTCGCCCGCCTGCCAGGCGGCGGAGCCTGCGGTCGCGGAGGCCTTGAGGGGACATGAGAGCCAGTACTTCACGAACGACATGATTTACGACACGGTTGCCGGCATCTTGCATGCGCAGTCGAACCATTACGATGCGACGCAGGACTTCTCTTCGAGCGCCTATCGCTTCACGCGCGACAATCTGACGACGATGCTCGGGCAGCACGCGCTGACGGAGGATGTGGAGGAAGGAAAGTGATTTTCTTCTCGATGCTGATCTTGGGGGCGCTCATCGGCTTCGTCGGCGCGGGCGGCGCGGGCGTCGTCATCACGCTCCTGACCGTCGGCTTCGGCGTGCCGATCCATACGGCGCTCGGCGTCGCGCTCGCCTCGATGCTCTTCACGATGCTCTCGGGCGCCATCAGCCATTTCCGCGAGGGCGAAGTCGTCGTCAAGACGGGTGCTGTGCTCGGCGCGGGCGGCGTCCTCGGCGCACTCTTGGGCGCGGAGGTGTCGAACGTGATGCCGTCCGAGGAGCTTGGCTTTCTGACGGCGCTGATGCTGCTCCTGTCGGCATTCACGCTCTACATGAAGGTCTATCGAGCCGAGTTTCTCGACCGCATCTTCCATGTGCGCGGCGAGCTTCTTGCGGGCAGGAAACTCGTCGTCTACGGACTGACGCTCGGCTTCGTCAACGGCTTCCTGTCGGGTGCGTTCGGCATCGGGGCGGCGGCCTTCATCCAGCTCACGCTGCTCTGCGTCTTCGGCGTGCCGCTCCTGCAGTCGATCGGCACATGTATGATGGTCATTTTGCCGATTTCGGCGGCGGGCGGTCTCGGCTACATGATGAACGGACGGCTCGATCTCGACATCTTCGTGCAGACGCTTCTCGGGCTGATGATTGGGGCTTTCGTCGGAGCAAAATGCACACACCTCGCGCCGCGCCCCTTATTGAAAGCTGCTATCGTTGGAATGCCGACGATCGGCGGTTTCGTCATGCTGTTCTTCCGTTGAAATACCGCTGTTTTTCCATCGCGTAGGGAAAATAGCGGCTTTTTATTATTTCATCCCCAAATATTCTGGACTAGGGAGAAAAGTCGTGGTATAATAACATCGGAGGGAAAGAAATGAAAGATAGCACAAATTTGCGCGAATGGACGCGTCACGATATAGAAAATTTGGATGAAAATGTCCGTCGTGTGAGCGAGCGCCTGGCGAGCGGCGAGGCAAAGCTGGCAGAGATCGACGAGAAGCTGGCGGAGTTCGATGCACATTTCGCGGCGCTCGACCGCCGCTTCGCCGAGCTGAACGCACGCTTCGAGGCGTTCAATGCGCGTTACGAGGCGGCGAGCGGGCAGATTTCGGAACTCGAAAAAGAGACGCAGGAAGCGTGCCGCATGACGCAGGAGGTGCGCCGCAGTACGGCCTACATCAACGCGCGTCTGGAAGCCTTGGAAATGGCGGCGATGGCGGTAGACCTCGCGCCACGCCGCGAGGTGCTCAAGGTGCTGCAGGTGACAGGCGGCAAGGAAACGATGAATTGATTTCCTGTGGGATTCGAGTGTTCATATGACAGGAAGAGAGACGGAGACTGTGCATAAGTCGGCTTGTGCACAGTCTTTTTATTTGCAAGAAGCATGAAATTATTGACAAAAGCACTTTCTTGCGCTAAAATAAACTTAGTGAGATTGCTTTTTAACGACGATTCATTGTTAGAAAAAAGAATCTAAGAAAGCAGTCTTTGAGGAACGAGGCTTTTCCGCGGGCGGCTCTTGCGTTCGCACTCGGATGTGCCTGTGTGCAAGGAGGAGAACATCATGGTGATGCAGGAAGTGACGACGCTGCTGCGCGAGAAGGGGTTCAAGGTGACGCCGCAGAGGCTTGCTGTTTACGACGTGCTCTGTCATACGAAGGCGCATCCGACGGCGGATATGATCTACGGCGAATTGCAGCCGACGTATCCGACGATGAGCTTGGCGACGGTCTACAAGACGCTCGATATTCTGAGCAAGGTCGGTCTGGTGCAGGTCTTGAATGTTGGAGAGGAGAGCTTCCGCTACGATGCGAACACGACGAGCCATCCGCATATCTGCTGCGTGAGCTGTGGTCGTGTGGACGATGTCTACAAGGCGGATACGGGCGATCTAGTCGAGCAGGTGGAGAACGAGACGGGCTACGCCGTTTCGGGCAAGCAGCTGTATTTCTACGGCATGTGTCCCGCCTGCCGCAAGGCAGCGCATTGAGCATAGGGCAGCCAAAAAGAAAACCGCAGTCACCCTTTCGGGATGGCTGCGGTTTTTCTGTACGAGGCGTCGGTTCATGCGCCGGCTTTGATGCATGGAACGGCTTCTCTTTTTCTCTTCAAAGCTTTTCAACGATCGCTTTCGTGTATTCGTGCGTCGTCGCCGTGCCGCCGAGGTCGGGGGTCAGGCTCTTCGCTTCCTTGAGCGTTGCGTCGACGGCGCGGCGGATGCGGGCGGCTGTCTCGTTGTCGTCGAGGTGTTCGAGCATCATGCAGGCGGACCACAGAAACGCCGTGGGGTTCGCGATGCCTTTGCCCGCGATGTCGGGCGCACTGCCGTGCACGGCTTCGAACATCGCCAAACGATCGCCGATGTTGCTCGACGGCAGGAGGCCGAGGCCGCCGATGAGTCCGCTCGTGAGATCGGACACGATGTCGCCGTAGAGGTTCGGCATGACCATGATGTCGAAGTTTTCGGGGTGCATGACGAGCATCATGCAGACGGCGTCGACCATCTTGTCGTCGGCTTCGATGGCAGGAAATTCCTTGGCGACTTCGTAGAAGACGGAGCGGAAGAGTCCGTCCGAGAGCTTCATGATGTTTGCCTTGTGGACGCACGTGACCTTCTTTCGCCCATGCGCTTCGGCGTAGCGGAAGGCGGCGCGGCAGATTCGCTCGCTCTTCTCGCGCGTGATGATCTTCGTCGCGTGCATGGTATTTTCGTCGATTTCTTCCTCGACGCCGACATAGAGGTCTTCCGTGTTCTCGCGGAAGGTGATGAGGTCGACATGCGGGAAGGGCGTTCTGACGGCTTCGTTTGACTTCGCGGGGCGGATGTTCGCATAGAGGTCGTACTTCGTGCGAAGCGTGACGTTGAGCGAACGGAAGCCCTTGCCGACGGGCGTCGTGATGGGGGATTTCAAAAGGACGTGCGTCTTTTCAAAGGAGGCGAGTCCGGCTGCCGGAATCAGTGCGCCGTTTCGCTCGTACTCTGCTTCGCCGACGTTAAAGATTTCGTATGCGAGGTTTGCGCCCGCCTTTTCCAGGATTTCGAGGACGGCGTCCGTGATTTCGGGGCCGATGCCGTCGCCTTTGAATACGGTGATGGTGTTCTTCGTCATTCAGCGTTCCTCCCTCGGCACATAGTCTACCATCGTGCCGACGTACTTGGCGGCGGGGCGCACGATGCGGTTGTCGTAGAGCTTGTGCTCGACGTTGTGCGCGATCCAGCCCGCCGTGCGCGAGAGCACGAAGAGCGGCGTGAAGAGATCGCGCGGGATGCCGAGGATCTCGTAGGCGAGGCCGCTGTAGAAGTCGATGTTGCTCGACATGCTCACGCCTTTCTTCTCGCTCAGATAGCGTTTGGCGACGCGCTCAAAGCGCACGAAGAAGTCGAATTTTCTTTCGACGCCCTTCTTCGCCGCGAGCCTGCCGATATGATCGCGGATGACTTCGGCACGCGGGTCGGACAGCGTGTAGACGGCATGGCCGATGCCGTAGACGAGTCCCGAGGGATTGTCGAGTTCCTTGTTCAGCAGACGCTCGATGACGCGCTCGATGGCGGCGTCGTCGGCATCGAGTCCGACAGCTTCGATGACCTTGTCCATCATGTTGGCGACGCGCACGTTGGCGCCGCCGTGGCGCGGGCCTTTCAGCGAGCCGATGGAGCTGGCGATTGCCGAGTAGAGGTCGGTGTCGGTCGAGGAGACGACGACGTTTGTAAAGGTCGAGTTCGTGCCGCCGCCGTGGTCGGCGTGCAAAAGGAGCAGGATGTCCAAGAGACGCGCTTCGTCCGGCGTGAACTTGCCGTCGAGGCGCAGCATGGAAAGGATGTTTTCGGCGGTCGAGAAGCCCTGCTGCGGATAGTGCAGCACGAGACTCTCGCGGCCGAAGTAGTGCGTCTTGGCGTTGTAGGTGTAGCACGCGATGGACGGCAGCTTCGCCATGAGGTTGACGCCCTTGATGAGCGTCCGATAGACGTCGGTCGCGTCCGGGTCGGGGTCGTAGTTGTAGAGCGCGAGGATCGACTGCTGGAGCTGGTTCATGAGGTTCTTGCCCGGATGGTGCAGCAGGTGCGTTTCGAGGAAGCCTTCGGGCAGTTCGTAGCCTTCCTTGAGGCTCTGACAGTAGCGCCGAAGGTCGTCTTCCGACGGCAGGTAGCCGAAGAGCAGCAGGAAGCACGCTTCTTCGTAGAGATAGGAAGAGCGGGCGGCGGAATTGACGAGATCCATGACGTTGATGCCGCGATAGAACAGTTCGCCGTCGGCGTCGACCTTGTGGCCGTCGTCGTCGACCTTGTAGCCGACGACGTCGGCGACGCGCGTCAGGCCGATTAAGACGCCCGTCTTGTCCTCGTTTCTGAGGCCGCGCTTGACGTTGTATTTTTTGAAGAGATCTTTGGCGATCGTCGTGTAGTTCTGCGACTTGCCGTAAAATTGCGCGAGATGGATTGCCTTGTCCATGGCAATGTCCCCTTTCAGATGAACAGCTTGGATTGACCATGCTCACGGAAATGGTCTTTCCGAAAAGCACAAATGCATTATAGCACGCAGTTCAAATATATAAAATGGGTTATTGCTCCTATAATAAAATTTGCATAGAAGTGTTGACGCTTGCGCCGCTTTGTGATAACTTAACGGAGGGTAGTGTCGGATTCGTCGCTGATTCCCAAGGGAAGGCGGCGCATGACCGCCGCTTTCCCACGAGGTGGAAAAAGGAGGCGGCTTTGCCGAGGCTTGCGCGTGGCGCACCTTGCGGCGGGGCGGCGGCAAAGGGAGTGTCTTTATGACGGCAAAAGCGTTGACATTGACGGAAAAGATCCTGCACGAGCATCTCGTGACGGGCGAGATGAAAAAGGGAGCGCCGATCGGCATACGCATCGACCAGACGCTGACGCAGGATGCGACGGGCACGATGGCGTACCTGCAGCTTGAGGCGATGGGCGTCGATCAGGTCAAGACGGAGCTTTCCGTCAGCTATGTCGACCACAACACCTTGCAGAGCGGCTTCGAGAACGCCGACGATCACAAGTATCTGCAGACGGTCGCGAAGAAGCACGGCGTATTCTTCTCGCGCCCCGGCAACGGCATCTGTCATCAGGTGCACCTTGAGCGCTTCGGAAGGCCGGGCGCGACGCTCCTCGGCAGCGATTCGCACACGCCGACGGGCGGCGGCATCGGCATGCTTGCGATCGGCGCGGGCGGTCTCGATGTCGCGTGCGCGATGGCGGGCGAGCCGTTCATGCTGAACATGCCGCGCGTCGTCGAGGTGCGGCTGACGGGCGCTCTTCAAAAGGGCGTGAGCGCCAAGGACATCATCTTGAAGGTGCTTTCCATGCTCACGGTCAAGGGCGGCATCGGCAAGGTCATCGAGTATACGGGCGACGGCGTGAGGACGCTTTCCGTGCCCGAGCGCGCGACGATCACGAACATGGGCGCGGAGCTTGGCGCGACGACGTCGGTCTTTCCGAGCGACGAGGTGACGCGCGAATTTTTGCGCCGCGAAGGGCGCGAAGATGTGTTCCGCGCACTCGCTGCCGATGCGGGCGCGGTCTACGATGAGCGTTATGACATCGACCTTGCGGCGCTCGAACCGTTGATCGCTTTGCCGCACATGCCCGACGTCGTCAAGACGGTGCGCGAGGTCGCGGGGCAGCCGATTGACCAGGTCGCCATCGGCAGCTGCACGAATTCGTCGTATCGCGACATCATGACGGTGGCGTCCATCTTGGACGGCAAGCGCGTCGCGCAGAACGTCTCGCTCGTCTTGTCGCCCGGCTCGCGCCAGGTGCTCTCCATGGTCGCGGAAGCGGGCGGCCTCGCCAAGATCCTCGCGGCGGGCGCGCGCCTCCTCGAGTGCACGTGCGGTCCCTGCATCGGTATGGGGCAGTCGCCCGTGACGAATGCGTGGTCGCTGCGCACGTTCAACCGCAATTTCAAGGGTAGGAGCGGCACGCTCAGCGCGAACGTCTGTCTCGTCTCGCCTGAGACGGCGGCGGCAAGCGCCGTCTTAGGCGTCATCACCGATCCGCGCGAAGCCGACTTTGAGCTGCCCGCTGAGCCGCAAGCGTTCCTCGTCGATGACTCGATGATCTATGCGCCCGAGCGCGAGCATCCCGAGAGCGTCGAGGTCGTGCAGGGGCCGAACATCCGCCCGCTGCCCGAGAACACGCCGCTCGCAGCTGCGATCGAGAAGGAAGTCGTCATCAAGGTCGGCGACAATATCACGACCGACCACATCATGCCGGCGGGCGCGAAGGTTCTGCCGTACCGCTCGAACATCGAGAAGATTTCCGAGTTCGTCTTTCGCGACGTGCAGGAGGGATTCAAGGCGCATTGCCAGAAGGCGGGCGGCGGCATCATCGTCGCGGGCGAGAACTACGGACAGGGTTCGAGCCGTGAGCACGCGGCGCTCGCGCCGATGTATCTGGGAATCAAGGCGGTTCTGGCCAAGAGCTTTGCGCGCATCCACGCGGCGAACCTCGTGAACTTCGGCATCGTGCCGCTGCTCTTCGACGAGGCGGCGGACTACGAGACGATCGACGAGGGCGACGTGCTCTTCCTCGACTTCTCCGCGCTCGCGCCAGATGCGCCCGTCCGCGTGGAGAACCGCACGAAGAAGCGGAGCTTCAGCACGCACCACGCGCTCTCGGCGCTCGACATCGAGATGCTGAAAGCGGGCGGCAAGCTCAACTATATCAAGAACAAGCAGTAACGCAGAAAAACGTCCAAGAGGCAGGCACTCTTGGACGTTTTTGCGTTTAGCATTATTCAATGCGGTATTTTTCAAAAAGGCGTTTTCTTACCGCTTCGTTGTTGGACGCTTCGCGCGCTTCTTCGATTTTCCCTGCTTCAAGGAGCAGGGACATGAGACGCGTGACACGGCTTTCGCCCCGCGCTTCCCCCCGCGCTTCGCCCCGTGCTTCGCCCCGTGCTTCGCCTCGTGCCTCACCTTCCTCGGCGGCAGCCTGTAGACTGGAACGATAGTCCATGATCGCCATTTGCCGATTGACGTAACGAAGATACTCGTCCGGATTGCACAGGAAAAGCTTTTCCGCTTCCATCGCTTCTTTGATTGCAGGTTCGCTCATGGCCAATTCCTCCCTTTCCAGATCTGTGAGTTTGTTTGCAAAGTATGCAAGCCAACGCTCCATTTTTGATAATTCGCCGATCTTTTTTTGCGGAGCTTTTATATACTTTGGAATTTCTATAAAATGCAGTTCCATGTCCTTGTTCAGCCGGTCACCTGTTTTGGGATTGTAGATACTGTACATCGCTACCGGTTCCGACTGCGGCAACAGCTCAAATGCAAGGAGGTTGATCGTAATAGCAGGGCGCAGGACGCGATAACCTTCACCGCGCGAAAGAGAAAGAAGGTACAAGCGCGCCCAGTAGAACAACGTGCGGCGCTGCATATCGTTATAATTAATGACCTGTACTTCTACATCGACCAGTTCGCCCGTATCAAGCTCGCAGGCAATGTCCAGACGCGACAGTTTTCCGCCATCGGCGTCAGGCGGCATCTCCGTTTGCCGAAACGTAATCTCACGGATCTCATGCTCCAACGATTCTTGCAGCACGGCATTCAGAAAATCAATGGTGATCTGCTTGCGTTCCTCTTTGCCGAAGATAAATTTGAAAGCAACATCGTTCATCGGATCGAAGCGCTGTTGCTCGAATGCTTGGAAAATCTGTGCTTTCTTTGACATTTTTCCTCCTTCCATTCAGGTGGAGAGCCAGTTGCTCTTTTTCATATTATAGCATATCTTTTCGGAGCAAGGCAGGGAATTATTTAGCACAGAATATGGTTTGCTTTATCCGGCGCAGCTGAAAAACGAATGGCGAGCAGCAGTCCTAGTCAGTCCCAGCATTTTGTGATATACTGGAAATACGATAGAGAGTCGTGTTGCTGGGAGGAGACTGAGACATGAAATACGACGTCACGATCACGAATATCGGCAGCCTTGCGCCGAACTTCTTGGAGAATAGTTCAAGCATCATCTTGCTTGACGAGGGTGTGCGCCCGAACCTTACGGAGATGGTCGTCGAGCATACGGCGGGAGAGCTGACGGACGATGTCAAGGTCGGCGACACGCTGACGATGGGGGCGAAGAGGAAGTACAAGGTCGTCTCCGTTGGCGAGGCGGTCAATGAGAACCTTCGAAAGGACGGCCACTGCACGATCGTCATCAACGCCGAAGGCTCGATGCCCGGACAGCTCATCGTCAAGGGCAGCCTGCCGCCGCGCCTCAACTTGGGCGACAAGATCACGATCGAGTGAGAAATATGAAAGGAAATTCCTTTGTCAAGGCTTGCGCCGAGAAAAAGGTTATGCTATGATATGTTCAAAGCAGAAGTTGCCTGAGGTGCACGTGAGCTTTTCATTATGTCTAACCTACAGTTTTCTAAGGGAATCCGGCTAGGCTTGCGGATGCTGGATCGCCTTCGAGCGAATAGCAGAAACAAGACTCAAGATGCCCACCTGCGAGTCGCAGGTTTTAGACATATAAAGCAAACGACATTTTGGACATCTGCTTTGAAAAGGGGTCGCTAGAAGATTTAATGGCTGGTGGTCTCTTTTCGCCTTGTGTGGAGTCTGTAAAGCAGCCTTTCCAGTCGGATGCTTTACAGGCTCTATGCTTTTTTGTGTAGCTTAGCGCGAATCCCCAGGAGGTCGAGCTGAAGGTGTAGGATAATTTGCGAGGTTTTGCTAAGAGCGATGCACAATGGCCGCGAAGCGGACGTTGGTGCGGGCATCTACTCTTTCTGCGGATTTTTGTCGATGAGCGGCGCTTTGGTGATGATGCTTTCACCGAAGCGCTTTTTCAGTGCGTCGATTGCGCCGTAGAGGCGCTCTTTTTTTTCGTCGCGAAAGAGCGATGGCAGGGCGCTCGGCTCGAAGTTTTCGCCCGTGACGCCGAGGAGGCGAATGCCGCTCTTGATGCCAAGCTCGCGGAAGAGGTCGCGCGCCGTCCGGAAGATCGGCTCGTCGTGCGCAGTTGCCTCAAAGAGCGTGCGGCTGCGCGTGAAGGTCGTGAAGTCGGCGCGGCGCACCTTGAGCTGGATCGTGCGTGCGGCGACGCCTGCGAGGCGCAGCCGCCAGCCGACCTTTTCGGCGAGCGAGAGAAGCTCGCGCTCGGCTTCTTCAGCGCTTTCGAGGTCGCGCTCGAAGGTCACTTCCTTGCCGATGGATTTCGCCTCGCGGTCAGGCTCGACGCGCCGCTCGTCGCGCCCGAAGGAAAGTTCCTTCAAGGCATGCGCCGCGCGTCTGCCAAGGCTGCGTGCGAGCTTCTTCTCGTCGGCTTTTTGCACCTCGCCGATGGTCTTGATGCCCTGCGCGAGGAGTTTTTCTTCCGTGCGCCTGCCGACGCCCCAGAGGCGGCGCACGGGAAGCGGTGCGATGCGTCGGACGGCGTCTTCTGCGCGAATCTCGACGAGTCCGTCGGGCTTTTCGAGGTCGCTCGCGAGCTTGGCGAGGAACTTGTTCGGCGCGATGCCGACGGAGGCGACGAGTGCGGTTTTTTCGCGGATTTCCGCCTTGAGTCTTTGGGCGAGGACGCGCGGGCTGGGCGCGAGAAGCCCCATGCCCGTGACGTCGAGGAAGGCTTCGTCGATGGAAAGCGGCTCGACGAGCGGCGAGTAGCGCGAGAAGATGGCGAAGATTTCGGCGGAGACGGCGCGATAGAGCGCGTAGTTTCCCTGTACGAAGATCCCGTCGGGACAGCGGCGGCGCGCCGTCTCCATAGGCATGGCCGAGTGTACGCCGCTTCGGCGCGCTTCGTAGGAGGCGGTCGCGACGACGCCGCGCGAAGAAAGCCCGCCGACGATGACGGGCTTTCCTCTGTATTCGGGGTGCTCACGCTGCTCGACGGCGGCGAAGAAGGCGTCCATATCGACGTGAAGAATCGTGCGCTGCATTTTATTCGCCTCCCTGTGCGTTGTGCGGGAAAAGGGAAATCGGAGAGGCTTTTCGGCTTTCCCGATTCATTTTATTGGAAAAGGGCGGTGATTTCCTCCTCCGACAGCTTTGAGAGGAAGTTCTCGCCGGGCTGGATCATCTGGTCGATCAGCGCCTTCTTCTTTTCCTGCAATTCGTAGATCTTTTCTTCGATCGTGTCCTTCGTGATGAATTTCAGCACCTGCACGTTGTTTTTCTGACCGATGCGGTAGGCGCGGTCGGTCGCCTGATCTTCGACGGCGGGATTCCACCACGGGTCGTAGTGTATGACCATGTCGGCGCCCGTGAGGTTCAGCCCCGTGCCGCCCGCTTTGAGCGAGATGAGGAAGAGCGGCTCTGCGCCTGCGTTGAAGTCGCGCACGCGGCGCATGCGCTCAAGGGCGGGCGTCGAGCCGTCGAGGTAGGCATAGCTGAGATTCATGACGCCGAGGCGCGCGGCGATGTGGCTGAGCATCGTCGTGAACTGCGAGAAGATGAGGATGCGGTGTCCGGCGGCGACGGCGTCGGCGACGACTTCTTCGAGCATGTCGAGCTTGCCCGAGCCGCCCGTGTAATCTTCGAGGAAGAGCGCAGGATCGCAGGCGATCTGGCGAAGGCGCGTGAGAATCGCGAGGATCTTGATGCGCGATTCGCCGAAGCCGTGCGCCTTGAGTTCGGCGGCGAACTCCTTCTTCGCCTGCACGAACCATGCGTGATAGACCTTCCGCTGCTCGTCCGTCATCTCGTTCGTCATCTTGCGCTCGACCTTGTCGGGAAGTTCTTCGAGCACGTCCTTCTTGAGGCGGCGCAGGATGAAAGGCGAGATGTAGCGCAGGAGATCGGCGCTCGCGTGCGGATCTTTGGCGCGTACGATGGGCGTCTCGAACTGCGATTGGAAATGCCTGCGGCTCTTGAGGTAGCCGGGCATGAGGAAGTCGAAGATCGACCACAGTTCGGTCAGACTGTTCTCGATCGGCGTGCCTGTCAGAGCGAAGGCGGCATCCGCCCGGAGCTTTTTTACCGCCTTTGCTGCCTGGGTCGCAGGGTTCTTGATCTGCTGCGCCTCGTCGAGGAAGATATGGCTGAAATGCTCCTTCTCGTAGAGGTCGATGTCACGGCGCAGCATGTGGTACGTCGTGATGATGACGTCGGCGTCCTTCAGAGCGGGCGAAAGAGCCGCCTCGCGTTCCGCCTTTGTGCCGGCGACGATGGAAGCCTTGAGCTCGGGCGCGAACTTTTCGATCTCTTCGAGCCAGTTGTACATCAAAGACGTCGGCGCGACGACGAGGGCGGGCGGCCTCCCTTCCTCGCGGTGCGCGAGCAAAAAGGCGATGACCTGCAGGGTCTTGCCGAGTCCCATGTCGTCGGCGAGGATGCCGCCCAAGCGATAGGCGGCGAGCGTCGAGAGCCACGAGAAGCCCGTCTGCTGGTAGTCGCGCAGCACGCCCTTGAGCGTTTCGGGCGGCTCGATGTCGGCATCGACGGGGTTCTTGATGTCGCGCACGATGCTCTTGAAACGCTTGCTTCGCGCGAGGCGGATGCTCTTGTCCTCCTTGGCGAGCGCGTCTAGGTAGAGCGCTTGGCGAAGCGGCAGGCGGATGTTCTGCACGTCGATCGCCTTCTTGATGCCGGTGCTCTCGATGAAGTCGGCGAGACCTGCGAGCTGCTGGTCGCCGAGCGTCACGAAGGTGCCGTCCTTGAGCCTGTGGTAGACCCTCTTCTCGCGGTACGAGCGCAGCACGCCGATGAGCTCGGCAAAGTCGATATGCGCCGCGTCAAAGGTCACATCGAGGAGGTTTTCGTCGTTGACCGAGACGCCGATCGTCACGGAGGGCATGCGGCGCACGGGCTTTTCGTGGAAGGCGTCGGCGTAGTAGACGTCGGTGATCTTGGAAAGCTCGGGCAAGGCTTCGTCGAGGAAGAGGAAGCTCTGCGCCTCGTCACTCTGCACGAAGCGGCCATCCTTGGGCAGGAAGTCATAGGTGTCGAAGAAGGCGAAGATCGCCGCCTCGCCCGCCGCATCGCGGATGAGGCGGCGGCCGCTAGGCGCTTCCTGTGGCGCTTTGCCCGCGAGCGGGTTGAACTTCATTTCATCGTAGTGAAATTCGAGACGCGCGGCGATGCCGTCCCCGTAGTAGTCGAGGTAGACGGCGGCGGAAAGCGGCATGATCTCGTAGCGTTCGGCGAAGGCGGGCGCGATCTCGACTTCGGCGACCTTCTCGATCTCGGGCAGGATTGTGCTGAAGAAGGCGGGGATGTCCTGCGCGGAGATGGAGAGCGAGCGCGAGGAGCCGAAGGCTTCGAGCAGCGGGTGCAGGGCGGCGGAGAAGGAGGGCGGTACATGGTAGATCGTATCTTCGACGAGCAGGAAGTGCGCGTCGTCGTCCAGATAGCAGACCTCGTCCGTCATCATCATGAGGCGGCCGCTGCCCGACCTCTCGGCAAGTCCCAATTCGAGGGCGGGTGTTCCCTCGACGATCTCGACGGTACGCTCCTCGTGTATGTCCGTCCTTGCTTGAAAGGGGGCATTGGCTTCCTGCATGAGCGAGAGGAAGCGCACGAGTGCGCTCGGCGTGAGCTTGACCGCCTTGCCTTCGAAGATGGTTCCGCTCAGGCGCGCGCCGTATGCGCCGCCGTAGTAGAGGCTGCTCACTTCATCCTTCCAGAGGTCGAGCAGGAAGCGCCAGAGCATCGTCGAGATGCCGGGCGCGAAAGCCGCTGTCTGCGGATCGACAGTCAGTTTCTTGCCGAATTCGATGGGTGTTCCAGCGAGGAAGGAGCGCATGAATTCCTGCATGCTGCGCATGACGTAGAGCCGCTCTCGTCCGATGCGAAACTCCAGCCAGCAGTTGGAGCGGCCGTAGTGGCGCTCGAAGAAGAAGTGCGGCTCAAGGAAGATGGGCGCCTCGCGAAGGGCGGCGGGCAGAAGTTTCTTCGGTGCGTTCAGATGCGCGTGCTTCTTGGCGCGTGCGAAGCAGTCGAAGAGGCGTCCCGTGGGTTTTCGGTACGGCCCGGATGTGGCGGCGCTCTCGCCTTCTTCTTCGAGCTGGCCTGCCTGTATGACCTTCAAGAGTGCGACGACATGCTTGCAGGCGCCGTCGTAGAGGGCGGCAGCGGGGCATGTGCAGTCGTAGGCCTCGATTTTCTCGCCCGTCTTGTCGAGGCGCACGCGCACCTCGTAGTCCTCCGAGCCTTCGACGGTCGCGACGTAGATGGAGGTGCCGGGGCGGCGCAGGAGCTTCGCCACGCGCCCGTCCTTGAAGTAGCGGCAGCCTTTGCGGTATGACATATCGTTGGACAGCTCATGTATGGCAGAGTCTTTGAGCAAGACGATCTCTCCTTTGCGCACGGCGCACGTCTACGGTAAGCTACATGCCCTTACAGAAGCCTGGCCAATCGGTCTGCGCCTTCGGCTCGACCTCTTGGGGCCTCATGGTAAGCTACACGCACAAACGTCCACTTTGTGGACAAAAGTGCGCCGCCCTTACAGAAACCTGGCCAATCGGTCTGCGCCCTTTGGGCTTGACCTCTTGGGGTTTCATGGTAATATAGAAAACGAGAATGGTTTATTGAAGAATGGAAGGAAGCCGCCGTACATCCGCTGGGGCGGCCTATCATATCTTTTCATTATAGCAGACGCAATCGCCGCCGTAAACTTTGCCGCAGACTTCTTTGAACGTATGTTCAGCGAGGCAGGAGGAACATCATGGATCTATCCCGCGCACGCATCCTCATCATACGCTTGAGCGCCATCGGCGACGTGCTTCATGCGACGCCCGTTGCGCGTGCGCTTCGCCGTGCGCTGCCTGCGGCGCATATCGCGTGGCTCGCGAGTCCTCCCGCCGACGAACTTCTCGCCGCATGCCCTGAGATCGACGAGCTGCTCGTCTGGGATAGAAGGCCCTTCGACCGCGCCGTGGCGCACGGGCGCTTTCTGGAGGCTTTTCGCCTGCTCCGTGAGGCTCGCGCGCTTCTCGTGCCGCGCCGCTTTGACATCGCGCTCGACGTGCAGGATCTCCTCTTGACGGGCATTCTCGCGCGTCTTTCGGGTGCGCCGCGCCGCATTGGCGTGCGCGAGCGTCACGAGGGCGCGGGCTTCCTCATGACGGAGAAGGCGCCGAAGATGGCGGAGCCGCACAAGGTGCGCCGCTACCTCGCTTCCCTTGCACCGCTCGGCCTCGCGCATGAGGAAACGCGCATCGCGCTTCAGCTTCCTGCTGCGCTCGCGGGATTCGCCGCGCCCTTTTTCGCCGCACGCGCCATCGCGCCCGATCGCCCGATCTTGCTCGTGAGCCTTTGCACGACGTGGCAGAGCAAGGAGTGGCCGCCCGAGCGCTTCTGCGCCGCGCTCGCTGCTCTTCCGGAAGATGTGCAGATCGTCTTTTTAGGAAGCGGCGCCGATCGCCCCGTCATAGAGGAAGCGAGGAAGACGCTTGAAGCATCATGGCGCGGCAAAGCTGTCTCCGTCGCAGGTGAGACGAGCCTCCTTGAGACGGCGGCGCTGATGAAAGAAGCGACGCTCCTCCTGTGCCCCGACACTGGTCCCCTGCACATCGCCGCCGCCGTCGGCCTGCCGACGCTGAGCCTCTGGGGGCCGACGCGTCCGACGATCTACGGCCCTCTGCACGGACGCAACTTCTTCATCGAGTCGCCGTACCCGTGCGCCCCGTGCTGCAAGACGCGTTGTCCCTCGGGCACGAACGCCTGCATGAAGGCGATCGAAGCGCAGGATGTGGCGAAAAGGCTCGGCGAGGTGTTGGAGATGATGCGGCGGGATAAGGTGTGAAGGCGCAAGGCGTTGATTGCCGTTCCCTTGCATGCGAGAGAGATTTTTTATATAATTTTGGAAGAGATTTGGCGTGATGCGGAAAGGAGAATCCTCATGTTGTACAGCCGACTCTATAAAAATGAAGTGCCATGGTCGTTTTATATAACGAAACAATATGATGATCGTGACGGGGGGGACAATCTTGCGATTCGTGTTGAGCGGGGGGACGATGACAACGCTTTTTCCGAGTGGCGGCTTCCCGATGTCGCCTGTGAGAAATCCTTTGGCTTTTCGGAAGATGATTTGCTCGTCATAGAGAAATTTCTTCAGGACAATGAATCCATTATATGGGATGACTGGCGCAAGGAGATGAGGGAACATGCCAAAAGCCCTGCTTGAATATATGGGGTACTGCATGGTTGCGGGTATTCAAGCGGGCGGAAGTCAAACGATAAGCAAAGAGAATAGATCTGCATGCCGTGTGAGGCATCTTGCGCATAGCGGTGTGAATATGCTGTCTATACGTAGCAAATGTAAGTCGTGTCACCATCGGTACATGAAAAGCCCCCGAGTTGGAGTCGGGGGCTTTTCTCATAAGACAGGGGCTAGTGCCCAGGCTCGTTGCTGTCGTTCCTCCCATCGAGCCGTTTTCTTATGTAATTGGCTATGCCAGCCAGGAGGGAGAGGATAAAGAGACGGCGAAGGAAGAATCGCCGTAATGCTTCTCTTGACAATATTCCTCATAAATCCTATACTAATAGTTATCACGAGCCATTATGATATAACCAATATTTATCAATAAAAAGGGGGAGTTTCTATGGGAGAATTTGGCGGACTCGGGCTCTTTTTCGTCGTGGTGCTTATTTTTCCTTTCCTGGTTCTCGCGCCCGCGCGCATCCTGCAGCCGCGCCAGCCGACGCCGGAGAAGCAGAAGCCGTATGAGTGCGGCGTCGATACGGTCGGATCGAGCGATGTGCAGTACCACGTCGGCTACTTCCGCTACGCGCTCGCGTTCCTCCTCTTCGACGTCGAGGCGGTGTTTCTCTATCCGTGGGCGGTGTCGTTCAATCGGCTCGGACTTTTCGCATTTTTGGAAATGTTTGTCTTTCTTGGAATCTTGGCACTTGGTCTTTGGTATGCATGGAGGAAGGGGGATCTCGCATGGAAGTAGTGGACGTCGTTCCTGCCGCGCTCCGGGAGAATGTGATCGTGACTTCGGTCGATGCGGTGTTCAAGTGGGCGCGCTCGCGCTCGATCTGGCCGCTGGCCTCGGGGCTTGCGTGCTGCGGCATCGAGATGATGGCGACGGCGGCGGCGCGCTTCGACCTCGCGCGCTTTGGCTACGAGGTCTTCCGCGCCTGTCCACGCCAGGCCGACCTCCTGATCGTCGCGGGCACGCTGTCGTGGAAGATGGCGCCGGCTCTCATCCGTCTCTACGAGGAGATGCCCGAGCCGAAGTACGTCATCGCGATGGGCAACTGCAACCTTAATGGCGGGCCTTTCACAGATACCTACTCGACGGTCAAGTGCCTCGATGAAGTGCTTCCTGTAGACATCTATCTGCCGGGCTGCCCGCCGCGTCCTGAGGCGCTGATCGACGCGATGATGAAGCTGCGCGACAAGATTCAGCATCCCGATCTTGCGAAGCGAGCGGGAGGTGAAGCGCGATGAGGACGCGGTATTTTTCCAAGGAGCGACTGACAAAGATTGTCGAGATCTTCCCCAAAGCGACGTTCGACGCGGAAGCGCAAGAGCCTGCGCTCATCGTCACGGCGGCGGACTTTCCCACCGTACTGCGCGCTCTCAAGGAGAGGGAGGGCTTCGACCGCCTCGGCAATCTCACGGCGGTCGACTGGAAAGATCATATCGAGATGGTCTATCATCTCTACAATATGGAAGAGAATGTAAAACTCGAGATGAAAGTCGCGCTCGACAGCGCCGCGCCCGTCATCGAGTCGGCGACATTGCTGTATCCGGGGGCAGAGTTCGAGGAGCGCGAGGTCTACGACCTCATGGGCGTGGAGTTCTTGGGTCATCCCGATCTTCGAAGAATTCTCATGCCCGACAACTATCCCGCGCATCCTCTGCGCAAGGATTTCGTCGCGCCTGTGCCGAAATTGGAGGGAGGAAAGCTCGTATGGCTGGAAAAAGCACCTACATCCTGAACATGGGGCCGCAGCACCCGAGCACGCATGGCGTGCTGCAGGTCGAACTCGAGCTTTCAGGCGAGCGCATCGAGCGCGCGAAGCCGATTGTCGGCTACATCCATCGCGGCATTGAAAAGCTCATGGAGTCACGCACATATGCGCAGAGCCTGCCCTATACGGACAAGCTCGACTACGTTTCGGCGATGAACAACAACCTCGCATGGTGTACGGCGGTGGAGAAGCTCGCGGGCATCCGCGTGCCGCTTCGCGCCGAGTATCTGCGCGTCATCGCGGCGGAATTGAACCGCATCGCGAGTCATCTCGTCTTCATCGGCACGCTTCTCAATGATCTCGGCGCGGCGACGGCCTTCATCTATGCGTTCCGTGACCGCGAGAAGGTGCTCGACCTCTTCGATCTCCTCTGCGGTGCACGCATGTCGACGAGCTACATCCGCTTGGGCGGCGTCTCCTATGATGCGACGGACGAATTCATCAAGAAGACGTTGGAATTTCTCGACTATGTGCCCGAAATGCTCGAAGAATACGACAATCTCATCACGGGCAACGAAATCTTCTATGCGCGCATGAAGGGCGTCTCGCCCATGACGGCGGAGGAGGCGAAGTCCTTGTCGCTGTCGGGTGCGAACCTGCGTGCGACGGGCGTCGCCTACGACATCCGCCGCGTCGAACCGTACTGTGTCTATGACCATCTCGACTTCGAGGTGCCCGTCGGCACGATCGGCGACGACTGGGATCGCTATGAGGTGCGTCTCAAGGAGATGGGCGAGAGCGCGAAGATCATCCGCCAAGCGCTGAAGGATATGCCTGCAGGGGAGTTCAAGAAGAAAGTATCGCCGAATCTTCGCCCGCCGAAAGGATCGGTCTACCACCGCGTCGAGAACACGCGCGGCGAGCTGGGCTTCTACATCGTGAGCGACGGCACGGCGAAGCCTTACCGCGTACATATCCGCCGGCCGTCCTTCGTGAACTTGCAGGCGCTCGATTCCCTGTGCCGCGGCACGCTGATCGCCGACTCCGTTGTCGTCTATTCGACGCTCGACCCGCTGATGGGCGAGGTCGACTGCTAGGGGGTGCAAAGATGGAAACGGGCATCGTCTATTCCTATATCAACGAACTGCGGCTCTTCCTGACGGGGGCGCTCGGCGACGCTTTCCTCGCCGAGGTCGTCATGACGCTTCTCGGCATCGCCGTCCTTCTTGCAATCGTCATGACGGCGGCTCTCGTATTCACCTTCGGCGAGCGCAAGGTCTGTGCCTTCATCCAGGTGCGCTTTGGGCCGAACCGCGTGGGGCCGGGAGGACTCCTGCAGCCCGTGGCGGACGCCATGAAGCTCCTCAGCAAGGAGGACATCATGCCGGACGGCGCCGACCGCATCGTCTGGAGTCTGTCGCCGATCCTCGTCTTCGTGCCGGCGGCCTTGATTTACGCCTTCTATCCGTTCGATGCGGGCGTCGTCTTCGCCGATGTGAACATCGGGCTGTTCCTCCTGCTCGCCATCTCGGCGCAGGCGGTTCTGCCGTTCTTCATGGGCGGCTTCGCGTCGAACAGCAAGTATGGCCTCATCGGCTCGATGCGTGCCGTCGCGCAGCTTCTGACGTACGAACTGCCGCTCGGCTTCGCGCTCATGGGCGTCGTCATGCTCACGGGCTCTCTCGATATGAGCCGCATCGTCGAGGCGCAGGCGGACTGCTGGTACATCTTCAAACAGCCGCTCGCGTTCCTCATCGTCTTCATCTGCATGATCGCTGAGAGCAATCGTCCGCCGTTCAACATCCTTGAGGGCGAGTCGGAGATCATCGCCGGCCCATTCACGGAGTACAGCGGCATGCGCTGGGCGCTGTTTTTCCTCGCGGAGTTCGCGAATCTCCTTTCCATCGCGATTCTCGTGACGACGCTCTTCTTGGGCGGCTGGCAGGGGCCGGCTTTTCTGCCGGGCATCTTCTGGTTCTTCCTCAAGGCGGTTCTCATGGTCGTCATCTTCCAATGGGTCGGCTGGACGTTCCCGCGCTTTCGCATCGACCATCAGATCGCCTTCGGCTGGAAGCTTCTCCTGCCTGCGGCGATGCTCAACGTCCTCTTGACGGGCGTCGGCATGATGCTCTGGCAGATGTTTTAGGAAGCGTTTCGGCGAAAGGAGTGAGGAACTTTGTGGGGCAAAGGATTGATCAAGGGCCTCGACGTGACATGGGGTCACTTCTGGGGCAAGAAAGAGACCGTTTCCTATCCCGAGGAAAAGATTCCGATGACCGAGCGCTTTCGCGGCGGACATCTGGCGATGGAGACGGAAAAGTGCATCTCGTGCCGCCTATGTGCGACGAGCTGTCCGAACAAGGCGCTCGACCTTCATATCGTGACGGACGAGGCGAAGAAGCGCCACATGGCGGAGTACTGGCATGACATCGGACGCTGCATCTATTGCGGGATATGCGTCGAGGTTTGCCCGACGCAGGCGATTACTTGGAACAAGAATTTTGCGATTGCGACGTACTTCAAGGAGGATTTGAAGTACGATGCGGTGGCGGAAGAAAGGGAGAAAAAGAAGGAGGGGGGCGAGCCGCATGAGTGATTTCCTGAATGCAGGCGCCTTTTATCTCTTGGCGGCCGTCACGCTCGCGGGCGCGCTCGGCGTGGTGCTCGCGAAGAAGCTCGTCCATGCAGCGCTCCTCCTGACCGTCACGTTTATCGGCGTCGCGTGCCTCTACTTCCAACTCGGCGCGGACTTCCTCGGTGCGGCACAGCTCATGATCTACGCGGGCGGCGTCGCCGTGCTCATCGTCTTGGGCGTCATGCTCACGCGCCATGCGCCGGGCGAGGAGACGAGTCCCGACAATGCGCGATGGTTCGCCGCGCCCGTCGCCGCCGCTCTCTTCTTCGCCGTTGTATTCTCTGCCATCTATGTGACGCCGTTCGCGGAGGTCATGGAAGCGCCTGTCGGCAACTCGATTGAAAAGCTTGCCGACCTCATGCTCGGCGAGTATGCGATAACGTTCGAGCTGGCGGCGACGCTCCTTCTGGCGGCTCTCGTCGGCGCGATTGTTTTGGCAAAGGAGGAAGGACAATGAGCGTAGGACTCCTGCATTATCTCATACTGGCGGCAATCCTCTTTTCCATCGGCCTCTTTGGCCTCATCCAAAAGAGAAACCTCATCGTCGTGCTCATGAGCATCGAGCTGATGCTGAACGCGGCGAATCTCAATCTCGTCGCCTTCAATCGCTTCCTGCCGGTCGATGCGCTCGAAGGGCAGCTTCTGGCCATCTTCTCTCTGATGGTCGGTGCGGCGGAAATCGCCGTGGGGCTTGCGCTCGCGTTCCGCATCTACCATGACAGTCATACGATTTCACTCGATGCGCTGCAGCGCATGAAAGGCTAGGGGGTGGCATGATGTTTTCCTCTTTCGCCCTGCACCATGCGTGGCTCATACCGCTCCTGCCGGGAATTGCCTTCGTCCTCGCGGGCTTTCTGCGCGCCCTGGGGCGCCTTGCGGCGGCGCTCGTCGTGGCCGCAATCGCCGCGAGCTTCGCGCTCTCAGGCGGCGTGATCGCCGAGGTTCTCTCCACGCCGATCACGGTAGAAGCGCCGTATGTCGCGAAGACCGCTTGGATGACGGTCGGCAGCCTCGTCCTGGAGATGGGCGTCCTCGTCGATCCCATCACGGCGATGATGCTCTTCGTCGTCACGACGGTATCGCTTTGCGTCGCCATCTATTCCGTCGGCTACATGAAGGACGATCCCGGCATGGGGCGCTTCTTCTCGTTCATCTCGCTCTTTGTCGCGTCGATGCTCGGGCTCGTGCTCGCGTCGAACTTCCTGCAGCTCTACGTCTTCTGGGAGGGCGTCGGACTCTGTTCGTACCTTCTGATCGGTTTCTACTATCAGCGCGTATCGGCGCGGGAGGCCGCGAAGAAGGCGTTCATCACGACGCGCGTCGGCGACTTCGGTCTGCTCCTCGGCATCCTGCTCTTGCAGATTCACTTCGGCACGCTCGACTTTTTGAACCTGCGCATGCTCGTGCCGCTTGAGGTCTTGACGCTCGGCACGGTATTCTTGACCGTCGCGGGCTTCCTTATCTTCATCGGGCCGATTGGAAAATCGGGCCAATTCCCGCTGCACGTCTGGCTGCCCGACGCGATGGAAGGCCCGACGCCCGTCTCCGCGCTCATTCATGCGGCGACGATGGTCGTCGCGGGCGTCTACCTCGTCGCGCGTTCCTATTTCATCTTCGCGGCGTCGCCCTTCCTCATGGATTTGATCGCCTGGGTCGGCGGTTTCACGGCGATCTTCGCCGCGAGCATCGCCTTGACGCAGCGCGAGATCAAGCGCATCCTCGCCTATTCGACGGTCAGCCAGCTCGGCTACATGATGCTCGCGCTCGGCGTCGGCTCACTGACGGCCTCGATGTTCCATCTCATGACGCACGCCTTCTTCAAGGCGCTCCTGTTCCTCTCGGCGGGCGCTGTCATGCACGCGCTCGCCGACGAGGCGGACATCTTCCGCATGGGCGGGCTTTGGAAGAAGATGCCGTGGACGTTCGCCGTGATGACGATCGGCGTTCTTGCGATCGCAGGACTGCCGCCTTTCGCGGGCTTCTTCTCGAAGGATGAGATCCTCTTTGCGGCGGCGGAAGTCTCGACGCCGCTCTACGTCCTCGCGACCGTCACAGCTTTCATGACGGCGCTCTACATGGCGCGGCTGCTCTTCGTCGCCTTCCTCGGCGACTGCCGCACGGGCACGGCGTACCACGCGCACGAAGCTGGCTGGTGGATGCGCTTGCCGCTCCTCATCCTCGCGGCGCTCGCCGTCGTCAGCGGCTTTCTGGGGCATGCGTGGGGCTTCGGCTCGTGGGTCTACTTCGGGTACGCGCACGAGGGCGCGATCGATCCGACGGTCGCCGGCGTATCGACCATTTTGACGCTCCTCGCGCTCGCCATCGCCTACCTCGTCTATGTGAAGAAGGCCGTTTCTGCCGATGCAATCGCAGAACGGCTCGGCATTTTCTACACGCTCAGCTATCACAAATACTACATCGACGAGATTTATGCGGGGCTTCGCAAGGTCTTCGTCGACGGCTGCGGCAGGGTCTTCTACTGGATCGACATCTACATCGTCGACGGCATCGTGAACCTTCTCGCGCTTTTTGTACGCCTCTTGAGCGGCGTCCTCTCCTTCTTTGAGACGGGGCAGACGCAGTTCTATGCGACGGTCGTCATCGTCGGCGCTGTCCTGCTCGCGCTTCTGGGTGTTTACTGTGCGGGCGGCACAGCTTTCGTGGGAGGTGGCTTCTGATGGACTTTCCCGTTTTGTCGGTCATCCTGCTCACGCCTTTGGCGGCGGCGCTTCTCCTTTGCTTCTTGAACCGCGAGTCGCGCTCCGCCATCCGCATCGTGGCGGCTGCCGCCATGGCGTTCTCGTTCGCTCTTTCCGTTTGGGCGTACTTCGGCTATGACCTCGCGGCGGGCGGCATGCAGTATACGGAGCGCGTGCCGTGGATCACCGATCTCGGCGTTTCCTACGCGCTCGGCGTCGACGGCATCTCCTTGCCGCTGCTCCTCTTGACGGAGCTGATCGGCGTGTCGGCGGTCTTTTCCTCGTGGCATGTCGAGGAGCGCTCGAAGGAGTTCTTCATCCTGCTGCTCATCTTGATCGCAGGCGTCACGGGCACCTTCGTCGCCAACGATCTCTTCATCTTCCTCTTGTGCTACGAGGTCGTCGTCATCCCGATCTACATTCTCGTCATTCTCTTCGGCTCGACGAAGCGCGTGACGAAGGAATACGCGGGCATGAAGCTCACGATCTACCTGCTGCTCGGCTCGGCATTTTTGCTCGTCGGCGTCGTCTGGCTCTACCTCACGGCGTTCCCCGCAGGAAGCCGCACGTTCGACATGCAGATGCTCGCGCTCGCGGCGCAAGGAGGACACTTCAGCCCGGGCTTCCAGATCGGCGCGTTCCTCCTGCTCCTCATCGGCTTCGGCTCGCTGCTTTCCATGTTCCCGTTCCACAGCTGGTCGCCCGACGGCTACGCGGGCGCACCGACGGCGGTGTCGATGATCCATGCGGGCGTTCTGAAGAAGATCGGCGGCTACGGCCTCATCCGCATCGGGCTTCTCGTGCTGCCTTTGGGCGCGAAGTTCTGGGCGCCCTTGATCGCGTTCCTCGCTATGTGCAACGTGCTCTACGCCGCTTACATCGCACTCGTGCAGAAGGATTTGAAGTACGTCGTCGGCTACTCGTCGGTGTCGCACATGGGCTATGTGCTCTTGGGCTTCGCGGCACTGAATGTCGTCAGCGTCTCGGGCGCGGTTGCCAACATGGTGGCGCACGGCGTGATGAGCGCGCTCTTCTTCGCGATGATCGGCTTCATCTATGAAAAGACGCATCTTCGCACGGTTGATGATCTCAAGGGGCTTGCCTACCAGATGCCGCGCCTTGCGACGGGTTTCATGCTCGCGGGCATGGCGTCCCTGGGACTGCCGGGACTCATCGGCTTCGTGCCGGAGTTCACGATCTTCGTCGGCGTATTCGCCGAGTTCCCGATTCTCGCGGTGCTCGCCATCGCCGGCATCATCTTCACGGCGCTCTATGTGCTGCGGCTTCTCGCCAAGGTGCTCTTCGGCCCGGCGGACAAGAAGTTCGACGCGTACCGCGACATGCGCGGCGCGGAGCTTGTGCCGCTCGTGCTCTTGGGCGTCGCTCTCGTGGGCTTCGGCGTGTTCCCGCATCTCCTCCTGGGGCTGATTTCGACGGGGACGGAGCCTTTGCAGCCAATGCTTGACCAGTTGAGCCGGATCGGCTTCTTTTTAGGGGGGGACTGAGCATGGATTTTTCAGCAATCGGCATGGAGCTTGGTCTTCTTGCGCTCGCCCTGCTCTTCCTGGCGATGGGCGTGCTGCTGCCGAAGAAGGAATCGCGCACGAGTCTCGCGGCGATCTCGGTCGTCGCCCTTCTCGCGCTCTTCGCCTACGGCTTTTCCTTTTATCGGGGCGGCGAGGCGGCGTCCTTCTACGCGGGGCTTTACGTCGTGGACAATTACGCCGTCTTCTTCAAGCAGCTCTTCATTTTGAGCGCAGCGCTCGTCGTGCTCTTTTCGAGCGACTATGTCGAAAGGCTTCTGCGCTCTCGTGCGGAGTTCTACGCGATCCTCGTCTTCGCCGTGCTCGGCATGTGCGTCATGGCTTCGGCGAACGACTTCCTCACGCTTTACATCGGGCTGGAGCTTATGACGATCTCCTTCTATGTGTTCGTCGGACTCCGCCAGCGCGATGCGCTTTCGAGCGAGGCGGCGATCAAGTACCTCGTCTTGGGCGCGGCAGCGTCCGCGATCCTCTTCTTCGGCGTCAGCTTCATCTACGGCGCGGCGGGCAGCCTGCGCTTTGCGGCGGTCGTGAGCAGCCCGCAGCTCTTCACGCCGCTCGGCATCGTCGGCATGGCGCTCGTCTTTGCCGGCATCTTCTTCAAGCTGTCGATGATACCGTTCCACATGTGGGCGCCCGACGTCTACGAGGGAGCGCCCGCGCCTGTCGCCGCGCTCCTCGCCATGGGGTCGAAGGCGGCGGCTTTCGCCGTTCTCCTGCGCCTTGTCTTGGCGGTATTTCCTCCGTTGGGCGGCATGTGGCTCTCGCTTTTGGCCATTCTCGCCGCCGTCTCGATGGTCGGCGGCAACGTCATGGCGATCGTGCAGGACGACGTGAAGCGCATGCTCGCATATTCTTCTATCGCGCAGGTCGGCTACATGCTCGTCGGCGTCGTCGCGGCGGATGCGGCGGGCATGAAGGCGCTGCTCTTCTACCTCGCGCTCTACGCCTTTGCGAACATCGGCGCTTTCGCCGTGCTGACCGCCGTCGAGGCGCAGCGCGGCAAGCCCGACATGGCGAACGTCGCGGGACTCGCGAGAACTGCGCCCGTCCTCGCCGCCGTCATGACGATCTCGCTGCTCTCGATGGCGGGCATCCCGCCGACGGCGGGCTTCGCCGGGAAGCTCTACCTCTTCACGGCGGTCGCCGATCAGGGCGGCCTGTGGCTCGCCTTCGTCGGCTTCATCATGTCGATGATCTCTGTCTACTACTACCTGCTCGTCGTCAAGGCGATGTACCTCGGCGAAGGCCCGAAAGCCCCCGTGAAGGTTTCCGGCGCACTTCGCGCCTGCGTCCTCGTGAGCGTCGCCCTGACGCTTGCCCTCGGCGTCTATCCCGAGCCGCTGGCAAACCTCACGAATTTTGTGGCGGCGACGTTCTTTTGAAAGACGACGGGAAATATTCTTCGTTCGGTCTGTCGACGACGATTCTTTTTGCTGGCAGAGGACTCCTTTCTTTTGATTTACAAGAAAGGTTGCGACTTTTAGAGTCTAATTCTCTGCTAAAGTATTTTTGAGGGGTACTTTCTGCCGTGCATAATGGAGCTCGTCAATAATTCTCATTGTTGTGTTATAGTAAGCAAAGGATATCGTCGCTGGTGATGAGTCCCATACGATCCTGCCGTCTATATTGTAAGAGATGGGGAAGAACGAAATGAAAAATATACGGGATATGCTGAAACCGCGCGCATCGGTCTTTTCGGACAGCGTTCGGGATGATGTTTTGAACCTTTCCGATTTTGCGGAAGGTCGTATTGATCAAGACAAATTCTTTGCGGAGAATTTTAAAACGCAGGGAATGACTATGCTCTTTGATGCTGCCTTCAAACGCTTTCGAGGGGAATCGGATACCGGCGTCGTCAAACTAACGCAGGCGATGGGGGGCGGAAAGACGCACAGTATGTTGGCACTTGCTTTGCTGGTGAGAGATGAAGCTCTGCGCGTTAAGGTCTTGGGAGATGCGTATGCGGGAATTGGCAACATTAAGGTCGTCAGTTTTTCCGGCAGAGAAAATGCCGATTTCGGTATCTGGGGCAGCATTGCCGAACAGCTTGGGAAAAAGGACGTGTTCAGTGGATACTATACGCCTCTGCGGGCGCCGGGTGAGAGTGCATGGATTAATTTGCTAAAGGGCGAAAAGACCTTGATCTTGCTCGACGAGCTTCCACCCTATCTGGAAAATGCGAAGTCGATAACGGTTGGAAATTCCGATCTGAGCAAGGTTACGATGACGGCGTTGGCAAATTTGTTCAGCGCCTTGGGCAAAGAGCAGCTGAACGACGTCTGCCTTGTCTTTTCCGATCTGAAGGCTGCGTACGAGTCCGGCAGCGAGCTTTTGCAGTCCAGCTTCAGAGAACTCGAGCAGGAAGCAAAACGCATTGCAATCGAGATTGCACCGGTCGCCTTGAACAGCGATGAGATCTACGCCATTCTTCGTAAACGTTTGTTTGAGGCGATCACTGATAAGGCCGATTTTGACTACGAAAAAAATAGGATTGCAATGGCGTATAAGGATGCTGTTGCGACTGCAAAGAAATTAGGCTTTACCGCATACACCGGAGAAGCTGTGTATCAGGGAATTGTGGATGCTTATCTATTTCATCCGTCCATCAAGGAACTCTATGCGCGATTTAAGGAGAATCAGAACTTCCAGCAAACCCGCGGGCTGATCAAGCTGATGCGGCAGATTGTTCGTGAGATTTACGAAAGCGGAAAAGCGGATCATACCTATCTCATTAACGTATACGACGTAAATCTGAACAAGTCCAATCTGATGGCGATGTTCCGCCAGATCAAGCCGTCTCTGGAAGATGCCATCAGCCATGACATCGCACAGAACCATCTTTCTGTTGCCGAAAACATTGACGCGGAGCGCAGCGATGGGGCGGACTATGCGCAGCAGATGGCCAAGATGCTGCTGGTTTCATCCCTTTCTACGGCGACGCACAGTATACTGGGGCTGACAGAGGCGGACGCATTGGGCTATATCAGCGCACCCGATATTGATATCAGCAGCATGAAAACAGCTCTGGAAGAGCTAAAAACGCTCTGCTGGTATATGAAAACAGATAACCGCGGGCGGCTCTATTTCCAAAACACTAAGAACATGGTAGCGGAAATGAATACGCTTGTGGATGCGTATACCAATGAGAATGCGCGCAAAGAATTGAAACGACTGCTGACAGAAAACTTTACCCCTCGGATGAAAATTTGCTATGAGCAGCTCTTTGTTCTGCCGGCGATTGATGAAATCGAACTGGACGAGAACAAAATTTCTCTCGTTGTTTTTGAGCCGTATATCGGGAACAAACTGCATCCGGATTTGGAGGAGTTTTACAGAGAATCCTCGTATAAAAACAGGGTGATGTTCCTCTCCGGCGACCGAAGCTTTATGGATAAGCTCTATTTGAACTGCAAGAAGTTGAAAGCCATTCAGTCCATCTTGGACACGCTGAAGAGCGAGGGCGTTTCAGCGGCCGATCAGCAATACAAGGAAGCGGAGACACAGTGCGACAAGACTTTGCAGGCACTTCTTTCCGCGATCCGTGAGACCTTTATTACACTGCATTATCCGACAAAGAACGGTATTGTTTCTTCGGATTTTAGGCTGGAGTTCAAGGGCAATAAATTCGATGGAGAAGAACAGATCATCGCAGTCCTGAAAGAGGGCATGAAGTACGAGCCGTTCTCGAAGGATGATTCCTTTATGGAGACCCTGCGCAAGAAATGCGAGTCTCGTCTTTTCACAACGAAGGAAATGGCGTACAGTCAGATTGTCAGTCGGGCAGCAAGCGAAACATCCTGGCAGTGGTATCATCCGGATCAACTGGGGAGCCTACGTGACGATTGCCTAAAAAAAGACAAATGGAGAGAAATCGGTGGATATTTGGTTCGTGGTCCTTTTGAGAAAGACCCGACCAGCGTTACCGTATCTCAGACAAGGTATGATGAAGGCCGGCAGGAATTTACGCTGCGCGTCCATGGCGTTGGCGGGCGTGTTTACTATGACATTGGTGCCGACCCCACGGAGGCATCAACCGAAGTGGATGCGGACGTATTTACTACGAAGGAAGTCAGCCTGCGATTTATCTGCATCGATCCGACGGGGGAGCGTAAGACCGGCGCTGTGACAGAGTTCCTAGGGCGCGTTCCAATCAGATATGGGCAACGCATGACTCCCAATGGACGTGTGATGGAGCTTGCTGCACATAGCGCATATGAGGTGCGTTATTCCACCGACGGCAGCGATCCAAAAACAAGCGGCGGTATTTATAACGGTGAGATCATCCTGCCAGATGACTGTAAATTTGTTCGCGCAGCAACCTTTTATGACGATCAGCTGATCGATACAAAGGATATCTCCATGGATACCTCAACCGATGCAGGAACGCAGCAGAAGCTTGATGAGACTAAGCCGCTGACCCTGCGCTGGCATAAGATGAGAAAGTTCGAAGATACGGAACGTGCGTATCAACCATCATCTAGGTACATCTGCCCGTTCGCTGCAGGAGCTGGTGAAGCAGCTCTCCTTGCAGAAATATGGGCATAAAGTTGTCGTAGGGGATTGTTTCTGTGGCGGCGGCTCGATTCCCTTTGAAGCTGCCCGCATCGGATGTGACGCCTATGGGAGTGATCTGAACCTCGTGGCAGCCCTACTTTCAAAGATGTCTCTGGATCTTTTGGGAACGGATCAGCAGAAGCGGGAACGCATAAAGCTTTTTCAGGCAGACGTTTATAAGCAGGCAGATCAGCAGATTGCTGCACTCGGCGTTGAACATAATGACGCAGGAGATCGTGCCGACGCATATCTGTACTGCATGGAGACGGTATGCCCAGAGTGTGGATACCGCATCCCTATGGCTCCCGGCTGGATTTTGGGAGGCGGCTCCAAAAGCGTCGTTTCTCTGGCAGATGATAAGGCAAATGCTTCTTATCATTTCCATGTCTCAATGAATGTTTCTGCGGCAGAGATGAAAGCGGCAAAGGAGGCTGCAACGATTGCTGATAACAATTTACTCTGCCCGCACTGCGGAAGGAGAACCCCGATATCAGCAATTCGGCATGATACTGTGGACAATGAGGGCAACGCGCAAAGTGGCCTGCGTATATGGGATAAATCGGAGTTCACGGCACGGGAAAAGGATACGTTTCAGGAGCGTCTGTATGCTGTGCGCTATGTCAAGGAAGATGGAAAACGCTACTATCAGTCGCCCGGCGAACGCGAGCGCAGAAACGAAGATAAGATTGCGTCATTTCTGGAAAACACATTGCCGCATGGCAGGCACAAGGCTTTATCCCTTCTATGGAGATTGAGGAAGGCTTAGAGACTGCAAGACTTTTACGTGAGCGTGGTTGGAAATACTGGCAGCAGCTGTTCAACCCGAGACAGCTGCTGCTGCACGGATTGCTCCAAAAGGCGGCGTTTGAGCTTGCGGGCGATGATATGGAGCTTGCTGCCTCGGTATTGGGGCTGAACCGCTGCTGCAACTGGAACAGTGCGCTGTGCAGTTGGGGCGTCGGACAGGCCAGGGAGTCCATGGCGCAGACCTTTTACAACCAGGCATTCAATACGATGTGGAATCACGGCGCACAAGGGCTTACTCTGCTGAAAGGGATATATTTCCTGAATTTCGAGGGCATACCGTACTGCAAGGAGAGCACATATCAGATTGCGCCCTGCGATGCACGTGTCGTTAAGAGGATGTGCGATATCTGGATCACGGATCCACCGTATGCCGATGCCGTCAACTATCATGAACTGTCAGAATTCTTCCTTGCGTGGGATCGGAAGCCCCTCATGCAGTCTTTTCCGGATTGGTATGCCGACAGCAAGCGTGTTCTTGCGGTGCGTGGCGATGCACACTTCAGCCGGACGATGATCGAGATTTATGAGAACATGACTGTGCATATGAGCGAGAACGGGATGCAGGTTGTGATGTTCACTCACTCCGATCCTGCGGTCTAGGCGCAGCTTGCCGTTATCATGTGGAAGGCGGGGCTTAAGGTGACAGCCGCCTGGAATATCGCGACGGAGACGGATGCGAGTGGACTGAAGAATGGTAACTATATCAAGGGAACCGTTCTTCTGGTGCTGCGCAAGCAGACCGGAGACGATATCGCATTTCTCGATGAGATCAATGCGGATATCCAAGCGGAGGTCAGGCGTCAGATTGCCGGTATGCAGGTGCTGGACGATAAGGAGGAGCCGAACTTTGCCGATCCCGACTATGTGCTTGCTGCCTACGCCGCCTCGCTGAAGGTGCTGACCGCGTATGCCTCCATTGAGGATCTGGACTTGGAGTATGAGCTGAATCAGGCGATATCCAATCCGCGTGCCAGCAAAATTGTACGTATGATCGAGCATGCAAAGAAGATAGCGTTTGACTGCGTGATTCCGTCTGCGTTCCCTGCCGTTCTGTGGAGAGAGATGACGAACGCGGAGAAGTTCTATATCAAGGGGCTTGAAAGCGAGAAACGCGGGGAGTACCAGCTCAGCGCCTATCAGGAATTCGCCCGGGGATTCTCGATCAGCGGATACAGCCGGATGATGGCGAGCGAGCGCGCGAATGCCGCAAGGCTGAAGACCCCCTTTGAAATGGCGGGACGCACGATCAGGGATGTACCGGATTTTGAAAACTCCGTGATGCGAACAATTTTTCATGGAATCTATGTAGGTATCAAAGAGGAGATGAGTCCGCAGAAAGCGCTCGGGTTTATGAAAAATGAACTGCCCGATTACTGGGGGCGGCGGGAGATGATCCGTAAGATCCTCGCGTTCTTTGTGGATGTCAGAGATCGCGGAAATATGCATCCCCATTGGACGGAGAGTGCCGAGATGGCAGAGCTGCTCCTGTCCGCAGTTACGCATGACGGCGTATAAGGGAGGCGCTATGATAAAGCGGTATTCTTCCAGACATGAAAAGTTGGATGAGGCATTCTTGAATAAAAGACTGCTCCACGCGAAGAGCTATGACAGGATTGCGGGCTATTTCTGCTCATCCATTTTGGAGGTCGCCGGGGAGGCGATGGAAGCGGTCAGCGGAACTGTGCGCGTCATCTGTAATGCAGGGCTGTCAAAAGAAGATGTGGAGGCAGCCTGTCATGCACAGAAGATGAAGCAGGAGTGGTGTTCCTGTGAGCCGGAGGAAAAATATTCCTCGGAAGCAGGAATTTCGCGGCTTGTGCGGCTGCATCGTCTGCTTTCCGACGGCAAGATGCAGATCCGTGTGATTCCGGATGAAATCTATGGACTCGTACACGGCAAGGCGGGCGTCATTACCTATGGTAACGGAAGCAAAACCAGCTTTATTGGGAGCATCAACGAGACGAAGAGCGCTTTTTGCTTGAACTATGAGATGATTTGGGAGGACGACTCTGCCGAGGCGGTTGACTGGGTGCAGTCTGAGTTTGACTTCTTCTGGCAGAATCCCTATGCGGTTAATCTCTGCGACTTCGTTCTTGCGGATATCGAACGCATTTCCAGGAGACGCATTGTTCCCCTTCATCATTGGCGTGAGCATGCGGGGGATCGGCTTCCTGCAGCAGCAGTGGAGGAGCCGGTATTTCGCAAGGAGTTTGGTCTCTGGGAGCATCAGAAGTATTTTGTGGAGCTGGCTTTTCGAGAACATCAGAGTAGCAGCGGCGCCCGCTTCCTTTTGGCAGATCAGGTGGGGCTCGGCAAGACCATTCAACTGGCGATGTCCGCCAAACTGATGGCGTTGTGTGGCGACGATCCCGTCTTGATCATTGTTCCGAAAACATTGCTTTTCCAATGGCAGGATGAGATGAAGTCCCTGCTGGATATGCCAAGTGCTGTATGGACGGGAAAAGGCTGGCAGGATGAGACCGGTTATTTCTATCCGGCAAGCGAAAGCCGTTCGATTTTGAAATGTCCGCGCAGAGTCGGGATTATTTCACAGGGGCTTGTAGCGCGCGGCACAGAGAGCGCAGAACTCCTTTTGCAGGGGCGTTTTGACTGTGTCATTCTCGATGAAGCGCACAGGGCGCGGAGACGCAATCCGAACAAAGATGCAGATCAGCACCGAGCCGATCCGAACTTCCTGCTGAAATTCATCAATGAAATCAGCAGTAGAACCAGAAGTCTCCTGCTTGCAACGGCGACTCCGGTGCAGGTGAATACGATTGAGGCATTCGATCTGATTAATGCTCTGAGTCTTCCCAATGAGAAAGTTATGGGGAACAGGCACAGTGAATGGCATAAGCATCCGCAGCGGATGCTGGATATGGTCTGTGCTAAAATAGAGCCTCCGGACAGCGAAACCGCCATGTGGGACATCATGCGAAATCCGTTCCCGCCGAGGGCTTCGTCCGGCAGGATCACCCGTCTGCGGAATGACCTGGATATCGACGATGAGGCCTTTGTCCTCTCTCCGGAGGTATATACGCAAGCACGGCTCGCTACGCAGCGCAAGATATGGGATCTGTATGTAACGGATGACTTTATCCGCAACTACAATCCGTATATTCGACATATTGTGCGTAGGACAAGGGCGTATCTGGAATCTACGATCAACGAGAAAACCGGAGAACCGTATCTGAAAAAGATCGCTGTGATTCTATATGGAGAAAGCAATCAGGATGCCCTGCCGCTCGAGGGGTATCTGCGGCAGGCATATGAAAAGGCACAGGAGTTTTGTATGCTGCTGTCACGGCGGGTAAAAGGCGGGGGCTTTATGTCTACGCTGCTGCTGAAGCGTATTGGCAGCACCATGCTTGCAGGGGAGAACACGGCGAAAAAAATGCTGGCATGGACAGAGGCGGGCAAGCAGATTCTGGCGGAGGAATTTGATACCGTCTTTGAGAACGATGAGGAGGAAGATAACGCTGGTGAGGTGAAGCAGCTGACGGCAGAGGAGACGGAAATCTTACGTGAACTTGTGCAAATGCTGGCAATGAACCGGGATCAAGACCCAAAATATCAACGGGTGCATGCAATATTGACTGAGGGGGTTCATGAGGATCGTACGCCATGGAAAGACCGTGGGTGTATCATCTTTTCACAGTATTTTGACAGTGCAAGCTATCTGGCGGAAAATCTTTCCAAGGATCTGCCGGGAATGATGATCGGACTTTATGCCGGTGGCGATCAGTCCGGCTATTATACGGATGGGATCTTTCATAGGTTGGCGAAGGATGAGATCAAGGCACTGGTTCAGACGCGTAAACTCAAGGTCTTGGTTGGTACGGATGCTGCCAGCGAGGGGCTGAATCTGCAGACGCTCTCGACGCTGATCAATCTTGACCTGCCTTGGAATCCGACGCGATTGGAACAGCGGAAAGGACGTATACAAAGAATCGGTCAGATCAGTGACTCCGTATGTATTTATAATTTGCGCTACAAAGACTCTGTGGAGGATAAGGTGCATCGGGTGTTGTCGCGCCGTCTGAATGATATTTATGATATGTTCGGACAGATCCCCGATACATTGGAAGATGTGTGGATCGATATTGCGACCGATCATGTCGAGCGAGCGATGGAGCGTATCAATGCGCTGCCGCAGCAGAATCCGTTTGCAATCAAGTACGAGACGACTCCTCCCGTGACAGCGAACTGGGACACCTGCGCCGAAGTACTGGATAAGAAGGAAAAAATGGCGCAGCTGCTGCGCGGTTGGTGAAGTTTTTGAGACGAGGATGATTCCGATGTGGAACGATATAGAGACAACGAGCGATTATCGGAACTTTTTGGTTCTTTCCCATACGGTTGCAGAATCGATTGTTGAATCTGCCGAGAATCCTATCTCAATCCGCGTATCGGGAAACTGGGGCTCTGGAAAATCCTCTATGGTCAAGAGGCTAGGGGATGAACTTTAAAAGAAGAACACTTCTGACGCGCCGGAGTATATCTTTCTGGAATTCAATGCATGGATTTATCAAGGCTATGACAATGCAAAATCAGAGATTATCAGTCCCCTGACCAGCGAGGACGGTGCGCGCGTCACCATCTCCCTCGAAGTCCATGACGAAACCTCGGATGGCTTCTCCCCAGAGACCATCCGCACTGTCTCTGAAAAGGCCCGCACGCTGGGGGCACGGGATGCAGGTTTTGAGGAGTGACGGGGAGGAGGCCTGTTCTTTGGCTTGTAAAAAGCATCAATTTTAGAAGAAAAAAGGATAACTTCTGATATCGAGTGACCGATGAAAGGAGAGTTTTAGATGTCGCTTGTTGGAAAGAATAGAGCGATTTTTAGTTACAATAATAAAAACAAGAATGATAGTAATTTCATGTATAAGGATTTTGAAAAAACAAAGTCTTACCACTCATCATTTCTGAATGCAAAATTCATTGGAACTTCACTAAGAGCCGCACATATGAAGTATTGTAATTTCACAGGATGTACGTTTCATTGGGTTGATTTTGTAGGAACTAATCTGCGAGGAAGTGTCTTTAAGGATGCGAGCTTTAAGGACTGTATTTTCGTAGCCACAGTATTGGATCGGGCAAATTTCAAAAATGCATCGTTCGAGAATTGCTATTTTCTTGGAGTGGGAGTGAAAAATGCAAAGAATTTTCCAGTGGATAATGACGGTATCGTAATCTTAGGATCTATACCTGCACAGGAGTGCGTTATGTATGAATTAAGAGAAGTGATTGAACGATTAAGAAAAAATGATATCATTCTCCGTTCAAACACCTTACATATGAAAAAAGGGAGAATAAACACCTTGACTGTAATGGTTTTAAAAAAAGAGTATACGGAAGAAGAATTGATTAGATACTTACCACTACTTCCGCAGTATGTTACTACTCAGTTTTATACAGTGAGCTATCTTAAAATGGTATTGAAAAAAATAGAAAAATCATATAAAATAAAGATGCCCTACACACCTTTTCTGAGGAATCCCGAGCAAGAGTACATGGGTCTACGGACTGATTGAGGGTTGATTGTACTGAAACTTGCGGAGGTGTTGCCTATGGTATCAGACGTTTTAACGGTTTTGTCTTTTTCTGTCTTGTGCATGATTAAGCTTTTCCCAGTTATTCCTCAGGTCGGAAGGTGTGTTCAATCGAAAATAAGCCTCGCTACGGTTCTAAAAAAACTGTAGTGAGGCTTTTTAAGCGAGCATATATTTTTCCTTGAGCGGTTTTAAATAGGGAAGGGGGATATCATCGGCACAGTAGAGCGTTATATAACACATCATGTTGTTTAGGCATTCAATAGTGAAAACTGCCATGGCATCTGAAAGATGGAAGGATCTCATGTCGAAATTTGAGTTTCGATGGCAGGAGTAATCTGTGTGATAATGGGCGTGTATAAATCTACATCGGTTCTTGGCGTTGATAGGGAAACGACAAGGGCATATCGGATACTCTTATCGTAACGTTTTAAGTAAGCGCGTTCTCTCCACCATCCCACCACAGGATATACTGCGATGAGGTTGCAGTCAGATAACTCTGCGGCGCTCAATTCGCAAAAGTCGGAGTGAACGGAACCAACATCTCGATTGTTTGTGCCCAAGTACCAGCGCTCACTTCCGCTTGTTCCATCGCCGCTGTCATTTATATCTTTGCCACGCATTTTTGTGCTAATTCGTTTCTTGAAGTCTTCTTCTGTTTCGTTGGAATTGATCACGTCAAAACGAAGTCCGCAGGATGGATAGCGATATTTGTCCTTCCAGCCGATTTCTCCGGGCCCCGGCTCGATAAAGTAGGACAGTGTCAGCTTTAATGTAACAGGCGCTTCACCCAATGCCTGCAAGACCTCTTTTGGCCAAGGCAGTGTGTGCAGGTGCATGTCTTTCATCTTCACACGGTGATCTGTTTTTTCGAATGGCTGCAATTCTCCCTGAATGACCATGTTGACGCTGTTGCTCATGCACTGGATTGCTTTTTGGAGATTTGGGATGCCATATCCGCAGCAACGCAAAAGATTTCGTCTGCCTTTTGTTTTGGTGTCCTCAGAACAAAACTGCTTCTTCATTTCGTCTGTCCAACCGGCAGAGTGGATCATTAGAGCGCGCACTGTTTCCGGCCATATATCCGGGTATTCGTTGAGCAGCTTGGCGCAGAAATGTGCGGCCTGGGCTGTGGCGGCACTTGTTGCCCAAATTGTTGAAAACAGCTTTGTTTGAGGACGGTAATTCGTTGTCAGCAAGGAAAGATCAGGATAGTTGCTGTAGTCGCTGCCATTGGAAGCGACATTTCCACCATGAAATAGCACCTCCGGTTTTATGGGCCATTTTTTGTTCCAGCCAGGAGATGTTGCGCTATATGGTGACAGCGCACCTCCGTTTGCAAGCGGAGCGAATCCACGAAAAATAGGATCTATAGGATCGCTGATTTTGCTGTCGTCGGAATAAGCCCCAACAGTGATTGCATTCCATGATTGTCCTGGACTCTCGACGTTGTGCAATATGTTTGCATCCGGATATGGAATCGAGCGGAATTCATTTGGGTCTACATTTCCTGCGCTGATTACGAAGAGGCGTTTCTCGCCATTTTCCTCGGCGCCGGATGTAATGCTGTCGATTGCAGCAGACCAAGAGGTAGGGCTGCCATCCAATGTATTATAGGCAGGAGCTGTCACTGCCATACAAATGACGCGTTTTGCTTTTGGGTTGGCGATTTCGGCAAGAGCTGCTGCCTGTGCCGTTATAGCACCATATAATTCGGGATTGTTTTCGCCTGCAGGCGGCAGTATTTTTACAGATTCGATTTCATGAGATACTTTAAGCTTAGCGCTTGAAAGCAATGCCCGCTTTAGATCATGGTATAATGCAACGCCGGCCATTTCTGTACCATGTCCTCGATGATCGTGGATTCCCCAAGCGGCGTCAACGGCTTGGATATGTTTTATGTTTGTAGACTGCTCTAATAATGGATGTGCCCACGTCAAACCGGTATCTAAGAGGCATACAGAAACGTTCCCCTTTTCAAATGTTGTACGGGATAACAGGTCATCCGCCCAGTCTTTTTGATCGGCATTTGGTAGCTCATCAAAAAAGGATGTGGGCTCGGGCGCTCGGTGTATCTCGGCGACGAAAGAACAGTTGTCAATGAGTGCCTTTAAGGAGGAAGCGTTTGCATATATGAGTTTTACGATTCGTTCCGGGAATATGATGTGCTTTTCGTCGATTGGGATGTTAAGATCCTGACATACTGAGACGATGGCTTCTTCGACCTTGTGCCACGTTTTTATGGAATCATCTTGTTCGTCAAATCGTAGCCAAAGTTCGCACCAGATCGGTTCTTCATCTGGGCGCATAGCAGGGGCATCCAGCCAAAAGGATTCAAACAGGGCTAATTTGATGTCTTCGATACTGCTGACCAGATCATTATACCTGGGATGGTTTTTAGCTGTTTTTTCGTTAGCATATTTTTCAATTTTTTTGACGAGATAGGATTCTTTTCCCTCCGGAATGTAGACGATTGCCTTTTCCGTTTGTGTCTGCATATCCGTGCTTATATTTACGAGGCGTATTCCCTGTTTGTGGTTTTCCAATGCCTCCGAAGCCAAGTCGCATCCGGCAGCGCCGGATACCTCAAGATAAAGACCGTTCTTATATCGAATTGCTGCCGCTTGACGCTGTGTAAGCGCGTGAGCGGCATAGCATGCGGATAGTTTTCGTTGAATGTAGGCTGCGTGAGCAGTCGGATCTCTTTGCGGGTAGTTTTTTCCTATCGGGCGGGATATGGAAGCATAGGGGTATGGTACTGCAGTATTGGAGAGAAAAATATTCTTTTTGTCTACAGCCATTTGTCTCACGCCTCCCTATAGGAATAGACAGTTTTTCTTTCCTGCAATAGATGACCAATTTGTTTTGCAGTAAAAGGCTGATCCGTTAGAATGGAGGTTTTTATGGCATCGTCACAGATTTTGACAATCTCCGCATGGTTGAGACCATCAGCAGCTTTTAAGAGTGGCTTTGTTATTTTGAAATGCTTGTCGTAACTGATAAGTTTGTATTCCAAGAGACGACGGATTTCGTTTTCTGTCGGCAGGGTGTAATGGAGTACATCGTCAAAGCGGCGGAACAGTGCCTGATCTAATAGCCGTTGATTGTTCGTTGCGGCAATGATGATGCTTTCGGAAACATCCTGATCAATGAACTGAAGGAACGAGTTGAGGATTCGACGCATTTCACCAACTTCATTATCAAGGCTTCTGTCTGCTCCGATGGCGTCAAATTCATCAAAAAAATATACGCCGGTCAGTGAATTGATACTATCGAAGATGTGACGCAGCTTTACACTGGTTTCTCCCATAAACTTTGTGACGAGCTTATCCATTTGCACAGTATAGAGAGGAAGAGACAACTTCGATGCAATGACAGCTGCTGTAAAGGTCTTGCCTGTACCAGGTTGTCCTTCGATTAAGATTTTGCGTCGGTTCGTCAATCCGTAGGAGTGAAGTTTGTAACGGTTGCGGTACTCGTTCAGGATGCGCTGGATTTTTTCGGTGATCTCATCGGAAACGATCAGCTCGGATATATCATGTTTTGGGAGCGATAACAACAGCATGGGATTCTGCGGCGTGAGCTGAACAACGCTTGCGACACTCTTGCCGAGCTTGTCGATTTGTGACTTTAAGTCACGTGCAACGCCATCGTGTCCCAATCTCGCTTCATGAGCTGCAATTTGTAATACAATCGTTTTAAATCTATCGTCATTGCGAGCTATATATGCTTTTACAAGATTTTTTACCTGATCGGCAGTTGCCATGGAAATCACCACCCTTTAAACCAGCATGATTTATTGTATATCATACTAGTTTTTCCAATCAAATCAATCATTGTTTGAAAGAGGCTGTGCCTGCGTCTTTGACGCAGCACAACCTTTTTCTCATGCCTTGATCGGGGCATAAGGTCACGCCCCTTGCTCATACGACATCCTTCACTTCATCCCTTGATCAGCATCGCATATTTGGCGCGCTCATCGTCAGGAATCTGCAGCACGTCCATTGCTTTTTCCACGGAGAAGTCCATGCTTTGCATCACGTTGCGGATGGCTGTAATCGTCGTTTCAAGCACACCTTGCGACAGGCCTTGCGATAAACCTTGCGACAAGCCTTCTGCTCTCGCCTCTTCAGCGCGAATCTCTAAGGCGCGTTCCTGATTCCAAGCAAAATTCAGCATATCGAAAACCTCCTCCTCCTGCTTCTGACGGAAATAATCTTCCAGATAATTATGCGCGATACAGTATCGCGTGGCTTCGCTTATTGCGACTTCGAGCGCATTTCCGCTCTTGACACTTTCTCGCACCTTGGCGACGAAAACGCTGTAGCTTCTGAGCGCATGGCTTTTTTCTAGTATCGGACGATTCCGCTTATCATTGATATTGAGAACCTTGACTGCAAGCTCTATATCTCCCTGGCACCCTTCAAAAGCATCCGACAAGCGCAACACCCACATATCTGGCATTTCCGCCTCACCATTATAGAATACATAAAACTTCGGTGCAGGCAAGGGGATCAATCTTTTCCGATAGACCGCATCGGCATCCACATAGCGACGATAGATTTCTGCCAGATACATGAGCATTCTCAATGGCATGTTCGCATTGATCGTGCTTTGATGCTCGGTCAGGAGAACATGTTGACTGCCGACGATGAAACCTACGTCATTCTTGATGCCTGAAAAAAGCGTTTCATTGATCGTGGCGAGCGTTATATCGCTGGCTGTCGTTTTAATGCCAAGAAGCGCCTCATAGATTTCCGGCAGTCTGTCTGCGTTGTTGAAGATGTCGCGAAAAAGAGAATCCCTGTATGCGCGCTGCGGTTTCCTCATCGAACTGCCCCCTTTATCATATTATACTATAAGCCGCGCCATCCGGACAAGGAGTGCTGGTGGTTTCGGTTGCATCATCCTGCGCATCGAAGCGCTCTCACCGCCCTCATGCATACGGTTGACAGCGGACATATTTCCATGCTATACTTTGTTACAGTGAAGGAAGAGATTCTCGGGGAAAATGCCATGAGTTTTAGATTTTTCCCGTGGACAAAAGTTTCCTTGATATTACAGGGTTTGCGGACGTTTTCAGCCGATTTTGGCGACAAAAAAATCCCGCGGGGTTGCGGCGATTTGCCAAAAAGAGCGCTCCGTTTAGAAAACCCGCTTCTGGGTTCAGCTGTCCCAAGGGCTGTGAGGGACGGTATTGCATGCAATCCATACCGCTTGCGGTATTGAAACCAAACAAATAATTTGATATGCTCCCCATTGCGAAATTGCATGCAATCCATACCGCTTGCGGTATTGAAACAATCAAGTTGGTTACAAAACTCTTGCCCGTTAAATTGCATGCAATCCATACCGCTTGCGGTATTGAAACAAATCAACCCAGTAATCTGGGTGATCCTGAAGGATTATTGCATGCAATCCATACCGCTTGCGGTATTGAAACTGTCATACCGTCCCCCGTATGTTTGTTGATAAATTCCATTGCATGCAATCCATACCGCTTGCGGTATTGAAAAAGGACAGATTCGTGCAGAATCCCTAAGAGGATGAAAAGAAGCCCTGCGGCAGAGCCGCAGGGCTTCTTTTGTCGGTATATGTATGCAGTTTTCCTAGCAGTGTATATGTCTTTCGAGCAGCAGCAGCGCTTCCTCGAAAGGCGGCCTCAGATCTTGTGCCCCGCCGGGCTTGCTGTATCCTTCTTCCTCCATGACGTTCCTCATGGCCGGCCTCGCGGCAAAGACTCGTCCGGACGCTCACCGATACTCGCGAAACCGCGTGAAGACGAAGCGGCTGATCTTGCGTGCCGAACCGTCTTCCGCCTGCTCCTCGATCGCCTCCCTGCGGCTCGTTGCCGCAAGGACAGTTACGCCCGCCGCACGCAGGAGGTTCACGAGATGGTAGACGTAGGTGAATTCGCCCTGACACAATACGGCGCAAGGCTTCTCCGCCAAGATCTTCGCGGCATTCTCCACAGCGATCTTCGCGACGCGCTCCTCGTCCCAATCCGCCCCGATGTCGGGAAACGGCAGATCCTCGATCTCGCCCCAGGCGTGCGCCGCCTCTTTCTGCGCCGTCGGCCACTTCTCCGAGGCATGGTTCGTATGGTTGATGAACATGCAGCTTCCTCCTATGCGTTTCTAAGCCTTTCGATGTAGGCGGCGATGAAATTTTCCAGCGATTCATTTCCCTGTGCAGCATCTTTGACGGCATGATTGGAATAATTGCGCTCGTCGCGTATTTGGAAATATCCGCGCAAGAATTCTATCGCTTCATCCACAGGCTTCGTCGTATGCATCACCTCTGCACCGTGCTTGCCCGCAAGCATCTCGCGATACTGCTTCTCTCGCTTTTTCCACTTCTTCTGCCGCGACGCTGCAAAGTCGCTTTGTGTAAAGAACTGCGCGTCATACTTTTCCGCTTCTTCCAGGGAAATGGAGAAAAGGTCAAATAACACATCCTCTGATAGGCTTTTCAATCGCAGCGGAAGAGCTTCATAAGGAAGCGGCGCTTTCCCTGACTTCGGCAAAATGCGGAGAGCCTTTTTCAGCATCGGATATTTTCCATCGAAATCGCGAATGCACAATCGTATGTTTTGCCGCAGATCAAACGTGCGCCGCTTCTCGTAATCCTTCTCATACTCCGTGAAAAAGGCGATTAGCTTGGGCTGCATCTCCTCCGGCAGATCATTGATCCGCCTCTTGTCCTTTTGCTCTAGGATATAGTGCACCATCTGCAACAGATCACCCAGAGGAAAGACGCCCGGCACGTTCTTCGTTCCCTTTTTTTTCTCTGATCCGTAGATATTGATGAAATGCTGCTGCCACCCTTGGAAAGCGGATGCCCCCTTCCTGCGGCAGTGACGGATGACTAGAAGATCCTCCGTATAGCAGATTTTCTTCTCCACCAAGATCGCCGGAATCCACTCCGTGCAAAGTGTCATTGCTTGCTGCAGGAACTTCTTCTGCACGCACCACGCGATGATGTCGAGGCGACGATCTGATTTCTCGCCCGACGCATTCTTGATGACAGAGCCGTATTCTCCCTCGATGACGCCGAGGATGTGCGAGAACATCTCCTCTTCGATGGAAGCGGGTTTCGACTGGCGAAAGGCGCGAATCTTCTCGGCGAGATCGGTCATCTCGTCTTCGATGACGCTCGTGCGGCAGATGCGTATGGCGTCGGAAAAGCGCCGCATGGCGGCAAAGAGCGTGGAAAAATCCTCGCTGTGACGCGGACTGCGGCTGAAATACTCCTCCAGAGCCTGTACACTGCCGTACTTCTGGAACTCGTCCGCACCCGCGACGAGGTCGAACATGCGGCGAATACCATCCGTCAGATGAACGCGGCTCTCCCCGCCCCGAACAAGATCCGAATATACGACATGCCCCATGCGGATGCCCATGTACTTCGACAACTGCATGACGACGAGCAGCATCATCGCCGCATAGCGAAAGCCGCCCGTCATATCGGCATGAAGGACGAGCTCTGCCTCAGGCTCTTCTTCGTGCACGCGCTCGGCAAAGGTGCGAACACGCTCCGCGATGCCCGCAATGCTGCGCATCGAATCCTCGATGCCCATTTTCGAATATTCGCTGTCCTCGAACACCTGCGCGAGCTCCGGGTACTTCCTCGCGCTCTGCGCCTTCAAAAGCTCCACGGCAGACATTGACTCAGAACCGTATTTCTCCATCAGTGCCAGCCAATCTGCCGAATTCCGCGTCACCTTCTCGCGCGCTTGATCTGTCTCGATCAGAATGATCTTCGCCAAGCCGCCCTCTGCCCGCAGCAGAGACTGCAGCTGACAAACGGCGGCCTCGTTCGTCTGCATGCACGAAAATATCTCGTTCCCATCGACGCTCCGATATTCGACGTTCGTCGGATTATTCGCCAACTGACTCACGAAAGCCACCATCACATGAACCTGTTTCGTCATCGAATCCTTCCCCCAAAAAGCCACTCGCAAATGTATTTCCAGCAGTCTGTCTGCGTTGTTGAAGATGTCGCGCAAAAGAGAGTCCCCGTATGCATGCTGCGGTTTCTTCATAGAACGGCTCACTTTGTCATATTATACTATAAGCCGTGCCATCCGGACAAGGAGTGCTGGTGGCTTCGGCTGCATCATCCTGCGCATCGAAGCACTCTCACCGCCCTCATGTACACGGTTGACAGCGGACATATTTCTATGCTATACTTTGTTACAGTGAAGGGAAGGATTTCGGGGAAAATGCCATGAGTTTTAGATTTTTCCCGTGGACAAAAGTTTCCTTGATATTACAGGGTTTGCGGACGTTTTCAGCCGATTTTGGCGACAAAAAAATCCCGCGAGGTTGCGGCGATCTGTTCAAAAGGGCGCTCCGTTTAGAAAACCCGCTTCTGGGTTCAGCTGTCCCAAGGGCTGTGAGGGACGGTATTGCATGCGATCCATACCGCTTGCGGTATTGAAACGTCATTGCGACTACCGATAGGCCCGACTTGTACGAATTGCATGCGATCCATACCGCTTGCGGTATTGAAACTGGAATATCACGTTCCTTACAACGGGACTTCGTAATTGCATGCGATCCATACCGCTTGCGGTATTGAAACTGTATTGGGTCGTGTCCGACTTAATTCCCTTCACCATTGCATGCAATCCATACCGCTTGCGGTATTGAAACTCGACCGTTGTGACGTTGTAGTGTGCATCGTACTATTGCATGCAATCCATACCGCTTGCGGTGTTAAAACAAAGGGGCTGTCGCACATAAATCATGTGCGGCAGCTTTTTTCATGCATAAAAAAGCCTCCGCCCTAGCAAAAGGGCGGAGGCGGGTGTAAAAAAAGAGGGGCTATTGCATAAGTCGAATTCGACTCATGCAACAGCCCCTTACGCTAAACCTTCAGGACATACGTTCAGCCACTAACCGAATCAGATCTCCGCGTCAGTGGATCTCAATCTGCTTGCGTTGAGGCTCGCCCGCTGTTTTTGGCAGCTTCACCTGCAGTACACCGTCCTTGAACTCCGCGTGGATATTCGCTTCGTCGATGCCGTCGATGTAGAACGAGCGGCTGACCTCGCCCGTGTGACGCTCACGGCGGATGTAATTGCCCGCCTCATCCTTCTCGTCCTTCGACTCGTCGTGCGAGGCGGCAACGGTCAGATAGCCGTTTTCATAGTGCAGAGCGACGTCTTCCTTCTTCATGCCCGGCAGATCGGCAGTCAGTTCGTAATGATCGTCCATCTCCTTGACGTCCACCTTGAAGGCGGCAGCGCCCCAATTCGCGGTGGGAAAGCCGTCGCGGAAGAAAGAATCGCGCATCGCGTCGAAGAGTGCGAACGGATTCGCGCTGCTGCGCTCCGCGAGATCATGACGTCCGGCAAAAGGTACCAGTCCAAACATAACAATCAACTCCTTGAAATTCATGCGGCGGCACGGCTCTCTATGCCGTCGTTCATTGTTTGCATTACCGAAGGTGTTCTTTGCTCACCTTCTGATTCTTATTATATACATAAAAGTCAAAAAGTCAATAGGTCAAAAAGAAAAAGTTTAATTTTTTTGCCGCTCATCCTTGTGGATACACGCTGACTTCCACGAGATTGCCGTCGGGGTCGCGCAGATAGATGCTGTCGATGCGCCCCCGCGCTCCCGTGCGCTCGACGATGCCGAGTTCGATGGGGGCGCCCTTCGCCTCAAACTCGCGCTGGATGTCCTCGATCGAGCCGTCAGCAATCAGACAGAGGTCAAGACTGCCGCAGGTCGGATGCTTTGCGGCAGGTTGAAACTCGCCCTTTTGCACATGGATGTTGAACTTCGCATTGCCGAAATGCAGCGCATGGCGGCCGTCCCTTTCGCGATGTTCCATGCCGAGCACGCCTTCGTAGAAGGCAAGGCATTGTGCGAGATCCTGCGTCGTGATGACGATGTGGTCGATGTGCTTGATGGTCATTCGAGACTCTCCTTTCGAGCAGATAGATTATTCATATTTATTCTACCATAGGTTTCTGACAAATGGAATATCTATCATCCTGCATTTGCCATAATGATTCAGTCTTGGAAAGTCCACTAATATCCTGTATCTCCGAGAGTCCCATGAAGCTCTTTTGTATCCAGAGGCATAAGCATAATTTATGCAACTGTGTATAAAATGTATTTGCGAGAAAATTCCCGTTATAGTATGCTTAAAATGTAGGATGTAACACGGACATGCGGCTGCCGCAGGAAAGCGGGCAGCGCAGACGGGAGGTTTTCCAATGACCAAGGCAGAGTGGCAGGGATTCAACGGTGGACTTTGGCAGGAGGAGATCAATGTTCGCGACTTCGTGCAGAGGAACTACACGCCCTATGACGGCGCAGAAGATTTCCTCGCCGCGCCGACGGAGGCGACAAACCGCCTCTGGCAGAAGCTGCAGGAGCTGCAGCGTGCCGAGCGCCGGAAGGGCGGCGTGCTCGACATGGATACGGACATCGTTTCGGGACTGACCTCGCACGGTGCGGGATATATCGACGAATCGCTCAAAGATCTGGAACGAATCGTCGGCCTGCAGACGGACAAGCCCTTGAAGCGTGCCTTCATGCCCTACGGCGGCATCAAGATGGCGGAAGAGTCGTGCAGGAACTACGGATACGAGCCGAGCGAGCGTCTGCACGAAATCTTCACGAAGTACCACAAGACGCACAACCAGGCAGTCTTCGACGCCTACACGCCGGAGATTCGCCGCGCGCGCCACAGCCACATCATCACGGGACTGCCCGACACCTATGGCCGCGGGCGCATCGTCGGCGACTATCGCCGCGTCGCGCTCTACGGCATCGACCGCCTCATCGGGGCGAAGAAGGCCGACCATGCGGAAATCGGTTCGGACGGCGTCATGTCCGACGACGTCATCCGCCTGCGCGAGGAAGTGGCTGAGCAGATCCGTGCGCTCGGCGGCATGAAGGAGATGGCGGCGATCTACGGCTTTGACATCTCGCGTCCTGCGCGGACGGCACAGGAGGCCGTACAGTGGCTCTACTTCGGCTACCTCGCCGCCATCAAGACGCAGAACGGCGCGGCGATGAGCGTCGGGCGCATCTCGACCTTCCTCGACATCTACATCGAGCGCGACATGAAGGAAGGCAGGCTCACGGAAGCTGAAGCGCAGGAGCTGATCGACCACCTCGTCATGAAGTTCCGCATGGTGAAGTTCGCGCGCATCACGAGCTACAACGAGCTGTTCTCGGGCGATCCCGTCTGGGCGACCCTCGAAGTCGCGGGCATCGGCATGGACGGGCGCTCCATGGTCACGAAGAACGATTTCCGCTTCCTGCACACGCTTGAAAATATGGGTCCTGCGCCCGAGCCGAACCTCACGGTGCTCTACTCCGAGGCTCTGCCTGAATCATTCAAGCGCTATGCGGCGAAGATCTCCATCGACACGAGTTCCATCCAGTACGAGAACGACGACGTGATGAAGCCCGCGTGGGGTGACGACTATTCGATCTGCTGCTGCGTCTCCGCCACGCAGACGGGCAAGGAAATGCAGTTCTTCGGCGCGCGCGCCAACCTCGCGAAGTGCCTGCTCTACGCCATCAACGGCGGCATCGACGAGAAGACGGGCGAGCAGATCGCGCCGGCTTTCGCGCCCGTGCGCGCGGACGTGCTTGACTACGACGATGTGCTGGCGAAGTTCAGCCGCATGATGGAATGGCTCGCTTCCGTCTATGTGAACGCGCTGAACCTCATCCAGTACATGCACGACAAATATTATTACGAAGCGGCGGAAATGGCGCTCATCGACACCGATGTACGCCGCACCTTCGCGACGGGCATCGCGGGCTTCTCGCACGTCGTCGACTCGCTCTCCGCCATCAAGTATGCGCGCGTGCGTCCCGTCTACAGCGAGCGCGGCTACGTCGTCGACTACGAGGTCGAGGGCGACTTCCCGCGCTACGGCAACGACGACGATCGCGCCGACGACATCGCGCGCTGGCTCCTCAAAACCTTCATCGAGAAGGTTCGCGCCCGCCACACCTACCGCAATTCCGAGCCGACGACCTCGATCCTCACGATCACCTCGAACGTCGTCTACGGCAAGTACACGGGCGCCATGCCCGACGGAAGGAAGGCATGGACGCCGCTCGCGCCCGGCGCAAATCCGAGCTACGGTGCGGAAAAGTCGGGGCTGCTCGCCTCCTTGAACTCCGTCACGAAGCTGCCCTACGAATGGGCGCTCGACGGCATCTCCAACACGCAGAGCATGACGCCCGAATCGCTCGGACACACGGAAGAGGAGCGCATCGATCAGCTCGTGCGCGTGCTCGACGGCTACTTCACGCAGGGAGCGCACCATCTCAACGTCAACGTCTTCGGCCGCGCGAAACTGCTCGACGCCGTCGACCACCCCGAGAAGGAAGAATATCAGAACTTCACGATCCGCGTCTCGGGCTACGCCGTGAAGTTCATCAGCCTCACGCGCGAGCAGCAGATGGACGTCATCGCACGCACCTTCCATGAGGCCATGTGACGGCGTGCCGCTCGGCCGCATCTGCTCCGTCGAGAGCTTTGGCTCGGTCGACGGCCCCGGCCTTCGCTACATCGTCTTTCTCGCGGGCTGCCGCCTGCGCTGCCTCTACTGCCACAACCCCGAGACATGGGGCGCTGCGGGGGCGGAGGAGAAGAGCGCCGAAGCCGTGCTCGCCGCCGCGCTGCGCTTTCGCCCCTATTGGAAGGGCGGCGGCGGCATCACCGTCTCGGGCGGCGAGCCGCTCGTGCAGGCGGACTTCGTCGCGGGACTTTTCCGCCTCGCAAAAGAGGCGGGCGTCTCCACCTGCCTTGACACGGCGGGCGAACCCTTCTCACGCACGGACGACGCCGTCCTTCGCGCCGTCGCCGCAAGCGACCTCGTGCTGCTCGACATCAAGCACATCGATCCCGAGAAGCACGAAGCGCTCACGGGCAGGCGAAACGAGAATATCCTAGACTTCGCACGCTATCTGGCCAAAGAAAAGAAGCCTGTATGGCTGCGCCACGTCCTCGTGCCCGGCCTTACGGACGACGCGCTTTCGCTCAACCGCCTCGCACGCTTCGCCCGAAGCCTCGGCAATATCGAGCGCTTCGAGGTTCTGCCCTATCATGCCATGGCGCGAGCGAAGTATGAAAAACTCCATATCCCCTATCCGCTGCCCGAGACGCGCGAGCCGCGTACCGATGACATCCGACGCGCCGAAGAATTCCTCGGCGTCGCCGACTATCAGGGCTGGCGAAAGAAGTAGGCGCTCCCTGCCGCCGCAGCTTTTCGCTGCTGCGGCAGGGAGTTTTGCTTGCAGCGAATCCCCCGTTTTGGCATTTTTAATAATTTACCATGAACGTCCAAGAAGTCAAGCCGTAGGCGCAGACTGATTGGCTCTTTCATGTAAGGGCGGCGCACTTTTGTCCACAAAGTGGACGTTTGTGCGTGTAGTTTATATAGTTCTCTTTTCGTATTCTTATCTATATTTTACCTGTTTTTTTAAATTTTCTGCAGATTGTACGAAAGGATTTTATGCTATCTTTGTAGAAAAGATATAAAAAAACTAGGATTCGTCAAGGTTTAACAAAGAAAGGGGAAGAAGAGCATGAAGACATCTTGGAAGAAACTCCTCACGGTCGTAAGCACGGCGCTCCTTTGCGGCGCGCTCCTCACGGGCTGCGGTGGTTCAGGGGGCTCAGGCGGCTCCGACGGCTCGGGCGGCGGCATGCTCGGCAGCAAGAGCCTCGGCCCTGACGCGCCGAAGGAAGTCGTCGCCCAGCTCAAGCTTGGCGACAAGGACGTGCCGCTCTACGAGTACAAGGGTGCGGCGCTCCCCGAGAAGCTTCAAGGCTTCCATTCCAACCTCGCCGTGACGAAGAACGCCATATACGGCATCAGTTTCGTCGCCGCAAGCAAGGAATTCCATCTGCAGAAAATGAACCTCGAGAATGGCGCCATCACCTCGGTGGAAGATCTCGGCAATGTAGAAAATGAGCCGATCACTTCAGATGGCACAAACATCTATTTCATAACCAAGAAGGACGACAACATCGGCGTCTATGACGGCAACGCCGTATCGAACTTTAGCAATAAGGACGCGGCCGTCATACGCGCCATTTTCGGCGAGAAGACCGCCTATACGAGCGGCACTTTTGTATCAAACAGCGGCATCATGGCCGGCACGATCTCCAAGGACGGCACGAAAGACATGAAGTCCGTGCTCCCGAAAGATGAGTTTGCCAAACTCCAAGATGCCAAGGATGCAAGTGCAGAAAAAAATTCGTTCCTCGCCTGCGCAGATAAAGACGGCTTCTACATCACGACGCTCGCCACGCATGGCGGGGACAGCGGAAAGTGGACCAAGCCTCTGCACATGTACGGACCGGACGGCAAGAAGATCCGCACCTTCGAGTGCAACGAAGGGATCCCCGACTCGGCGGAAAAGCGCAAGATTTCCGAGCGTCAATCCATCGCGACGAAGGACTACGTCGTGTTCTACGATAGAGGCTTCCTGCGCGTATTCAACAAGAAGGACGGCAAGTATGTCGGCGACGTCGAGCTGAAGATCGACGGCAAAAACATTGAGCCCGCTGGTGCCGCAGTCGATGATGAGAACCACATCTACTTCATTGATCACGAGACGGACGCGAACATCTACCGCATCGACCTCTGATAACGAAGGGGGCGCTTCCGTGTCAGCAAAAAAATTCGCTTGGGAAAGAGCGCGGACGCTCGTGTCCGTCCTCTGCCTCCTGCTCATTACAGTCTTCATGACAGGATGCTTCAAGGGCGAGGCGAACCTCACGATCCGCGCCGACGGCTCCGCCGCCTTGAAGACGCGGCTTCTCGGCACGGATTTCCTCAAGGAGGCGATCATCGAAGCGACGAATGAGATGAAGAAGAAAGACTCTGCCGCTGTCGTCAAAGAAATCAGCGAAGGCGACAAGACGGGTTTCGAGAGCACTTCGGAATACCCCGACATGAAGACGCTCGCCGAAAAGGGCGGCGACCTCTTCACGCGCCGTGACGGCAAGGCGGCGGGCATCCAGCAAAAGAAGACGTGGTTCTACGACGCCTACGCACTCGATCTCTACGCAGGCCCTAGTGAAACAGGAAATGATGCCGATGGCGACGATCCTGCGGCTGCCGCCATGATGAAGGGCTTCCTCGATCAGATCCATTACGAGTTCTGCCTGACGCTTCCTGGAGCACCCGAAAAGCACAATGCGGACCGCACGGAAGACGGCGGAAAGACGCTGCGCTGGGATCTCGCTCCGACGCTCACTGCAGGCGGCGACAAGCACATCCAAGCGGAATTCCGTCTGTGGAACAAGCCGCACATCATGCTGACCGCTGCAGTCGCCATCGTCTCCCTCGCGCTCGCCGTCCTCTTCTTCATCCTCAGGCAGAAGAGTGATGCGGGAGAGCGCGGCAAGAAGCTGATCCTCGCCACCGTCTTCGCCGTCCTCGCGCTCGCCGTCTTCGCCTTCTCCGCATGGCAGCTGACAACGGCTTCTGGATTTACCGCAGAGGATTCGATCTCGCCCGCATACGTCAAGGACGCGGCGAAGTAGGCAGCGCCATCGAGCCGATCTGCGGCAATAAGAAAGGAGCTTCCCTATGAAAATCAGAGCATTCTTTTTCACGCTGCTCCTCGCATTCCTCCTTATTCCCGCCGTAGGCGGTGCAGCCGGACTCTCGTATGAGGAGATGGAGCTCGGCGGCATCCGTCTCGGCGATACGAGAGAGGAGGTCGAGGCCGTCTACGGCGAAGGCGATCATATCGCGGACGGCGTGACGGAGTGGGGCGGCACGACCGTCCACATCTTCGCTTGTGACTACGGCGATTCCCTCGTCGTGCAGTACCGCGATGAAGGTGACGCCTGCCGCGTCATCAGCGTGCATCTCGGCGTGAACGACGTGAACAAGTACAGCCAAAGGCCGTCCGATGAGGCTAAGATGATCGAGACGCCGAGCGGCATCCATCTGGACAGCACGATTGAGGACTTGGAAGCTGTCTACGGCTATATCCCCAAGCCCGAATGCGGGCATACCGCACCGCCCGTCTGCGGCTATTTCTACGACAGCGCAGACGCCGTGCTCGCCTTCTACATCTGCCGGGAGTACAGCCCCGGCATCCGTTCGATCTGGCTGCACGAGAAGTGGACATGAGATAGGGTATTCCTTTATGCAAAACCAATCGGTCTGCGCCTTTTGGCTTGACCTCTTGGGGTTTCATGGTAAGCTACACGCACAAACGTCCACTTTGTGGACATTGTGCGCCGCCCTTACAGAAACCTAGCCAATCGGTCTGCGCCTTTTGGCTTGACCTCTTGGGGTTTCATGGTACACTCTAGATGTGGGAGATTTTGTATAGAGAGGAAAGCTTATGGAGTTGGCAAAGTATATTGACCATACACTGCTTAAGACGGATGCGCAAAGGGCGGATGTGACGAAGCTCATCGAGGAGGCGAAGGCGTATCATTTCGCTTCGGTCTGTGTGAGTCCGATCTGGGTATCGTACGTGTCCGAGGCGCTTCGGGATACAGGTGTAAAAACGTGCACGGTCATCGGCTTTCCGCAGGGGGCGACGCCGTCCGCAGTCAAGGCGTTCGAGACGAAGCAGGCGGTCGCGGACGGCGCGGACGAGGTGGACATGGTCATCGCAGTCGGCAGGCTCAAGGATGGCGACGACGCCTATGTGAAGGCGGACATCGAGGCCGTCGTCCGGGCGGCTAGAGGGAAGGCGCTGACGAAGGTCATCATCGAGACGTGCCTACTGACCGACGAGGAGAAGCGCCGCGCGTGCCTTCTCGCGAAGGAGGCGGGAGCGGACTTCGTCAAGACGTCGACGGGATTTGCCGCAGGCGGCGCGACGGCAGCTGACGTGAGACTCATGCGCGAGAGCGTGGGCGAGGCGATGGGCGTCAAGGCGGCGGGGGGCATCCGAAGCCGTGCAGACGCCGAAGCGATGCTCGCCGCCGGAGCGACGCGCCTCGGCACGTCGAGCGGCGTGAAGATCGTCGAGGGATAAGAAAAGAGACGAGGCAGAGGTCTGCCGTTGTCAGGCAGGCATGCATTGCCGCCTTTCGCTAGAGTAAAAAACAGCCCTGCGGTGCGAGCCGCAGGGCTGTTTTTTTCCGTAGGAAGCGCTATAGAGCTGCGCCTATTTCACGTTCGATATATGCCAAAGCTCGTCCTTCTCGTTGCTGCCGCATAGTGTGAACTTACGTTCGTCGATGTCAGCGTAAGCGGCAAACTCCTCTTTCACAGGTGTTTCTCTCGGGCACAGGACGTAGAATTCGCTGAGTGCTGAAAGATCCTCGATGGCGTAAAAGGGCATGATGTTCGTCGCCGTCCACGTGCCTGGCTTTGGTGCGTTTCGCTCGACATCTTCACGTGTCTTCAACAGATATATGGTCTTGTCCGAATAGAACGTGCAGCCGACGCTGTATGTGTGCTCGCGGTAGCTCATGACGGGTATGTGCGCGGGAAGATCGTGCACGAGAGCAGCGGCGGGGGCGCCGCCTCTCTCTCGGCACATGGGAACGGCGACGAGGACGAAGAGGGTCAGATAGAAGACCCCGAAGGCGACGATGAAGATGCTCATGCGCTTCCTGTCGAAACCGCCGAGGAGGCGCGCCGCTAGGATGGCGATGGGGAAGACCGAAGGGAAGGTGTAGGTCGGATATTTCGTTGCCATGCATTGATAGACGAGAATCGTGCCGAGCGCCCAGACGAGCAGGAAGAGTGTGTCCTTTTCCGCGAAGGCGCGGCGAAGGGCGGCTTCTCGCTCTTGCCAGATTTTTTTTGCCGTACACCAGACGAGCGGCAAGGACCATGGGAAGAAACTCGCGAGGAAGATGAGGATGTAGTAGTACCAAACATTCTGTCCAGGATGTTCGGAGACGGTCGCGCGCAGGAAGTTATGCGTGCCGAAGAACGTCTCAAGGAAGACTGCGCCGTGCAGGCTGTACATGGCATAGTACCAACTGCCTCCAACGAGCAGGAAGAGAATCATGCCGCCGCCCCAGTGAAGGTGAAGAAGCTCCTTCGCATCCTTTCGGAGCACGAGGTAGACGGCAAGCAGGAGTCCCGGCAGCAAAAAGCCGATCGGCCCCTTCGTGAGGACAGCGAGTCCTGCGAAGAAGAAGGCGGCGTAGTAGCGCACACGTTTTCCTGATTCGTAGCCGAGGTAGAACGAGACGAGCGTAGCACTCATGAAGAAGAAGAGCGTCATGTCCGTGATGATCGCCTTGCCGACATACCAGAAGCCGACGGAGCTGGCGAAGAGTCCGCCCGCAAGAAGGGCCGTCCGATGTCCGTAGAGGCGGCGCGCAAAGAAGTAGAGAAGCGTGAGGCTCAAAAGCCCCATGACGGCGCTCGGGAAGCGCAGCGCGAACTCATTGACGCCGAAGATGAGACATGAGGCGATCATCTCCCAATAGAAGAAGGCGGGCTTGTCGTACCAATAGTTGCCGAAGATACGCGGTGAGAGGTAGTCGCCGGAGGCGACCATCTCCTTCGCTGTCAGCGCGTAGTTCGATTCGACGGGATCGGTGACGGCGAGACTGCCGTTTGCTGCCAGCAAGATGATTGCCCCGAAGATGAGCAGGAGCAAGAATTCCTGCTTCTCACGTTTGACCATGATCGTATTTCCTCCATTCAGCGAGTCTTGGATGTTTTCCCTGCGGCAGGCTGGGGGATCGTGCCGGGATGGCCGTCTAGTTTGCGATTCCTAACTGATGTAGGATATGCGGCTCTCGTTGCGCGGCTCGGGATCGGACACGTCGCCTGCGGCGTAGCCGAGCGCGAGATGGCCGATGCCGACGTATTGGCCGGGGCGGAAGAATATGCCGGCGCGCGAGAGAATCTCCTGCCCGAGAGGCTGTTCGAGTTCTTCCTTGGCGCGGTGAATCCAGCATGTATGGATGTCGAGTGATTCGGCGGCGAGCATCATCGTGGCGATGGCTATGCTGCCGTTGCACAAATAGTTCACATCGTCTTTGTCCGCGATGACGAGCAGGATGACAGGCGCACCGTAGAAGGGGTCGAAGCCCTTCTTCCAATGGCCGATCTGACAGTTCAGTTCAACGAGTTTTTCACGCATGACCTTGTCCGTGATGACGATCGTGCGCACGGATTCGCTGCCCATGCTGCGCGGCGCATACAGCCCCGCCTCGACGATGTCGCGCACGATGTCGGCGGGTGGCATTGTCGGCAGGAAAGCGCGCACGCTGCGCCGCTTCTTGATCGTTTCCATGACTTCGTTCATCGTTGTGCCTCTTTTCTTGCAGGATGATAATTCTTCTTTGGGATGATTGTCTTGATTTTCTTGCGTCATTATAACATAGTTTTCGATGTTATGCGACTATTGGGGGTGGAAAAGGGAATTCTTGGGAAGTTTTAAGGGAAAGGGCTTGTCGGACGTGGGAAAAAGGATTCGTAGCCCAGCAGAGCTGGACAACGATTTCTAAGATTCGCCTGCGCCCTTTGGGCTTGCCGGACGTGGGAAAAAGGATTCGTAGCCCAGCAGAGCTGGACAACGAAATCTAACATCCGCCTGCGCCCTATCGGGCTTGTCGGACGTAAGATTTCGTAGTACAATAAAAGCATGAAAATATCTTGTATGCATGGATGGAGGATGAAGTATGCTTAACAAGAAGACGAAGATCGTTTGCACGCAGGGGCCGTCTACGGATGCGCCGGGCATGGTGGAGAAGCTCATTGAGAACGGCATGAATGTCGCGCGCTTCAACTTTTCGCATGGTACGCATGACGAGCATTTGAAGCGCATCAACCGCGTGCGTGAGGCGGCGAAGAAGATGGGGCGCGTCGTCTCTCTGCTGCTCGACACGAAGGGGCCGGAGATGCGCCTCGGCGAATTCAAGGACGGCTCGGTCATGCTCGAAGCGGGAAAGCCGTTCGTGCTGACGTACGACGACGCACCGGGCGATGAGACGAAGTGCTCGGTCAATCACAAGAAGCTCTACACGGAGGTCAAGCCCGGCGACAAGCTGCTCCTTTCCGACGGACTCGTCGAGCTGAAGGTCGAGAAGATCCAGAGCAAGGACATCGTGACGACGATCTTGAACTCGGGCAAGATGAGCACGAGGAAGCGCGTCGCGGCGCCGGGAGTTCCCCTCGGGCTGCCGCCGATCTCGGAGCAGGACAAGAATGACATCCTCTTCGGCATCGAGCAGGACATGGATTTCATCGCAGCGTCGTTCATCCAGCGCGCTGATGACGTGAAGGAGATCCGCAAGCTGCTCGAAGAGCACAACGGCAGGATGGAGATCTACCCGAAGATCGAGAACCTTGAGGGCGTGAAGAACTTCGACTCGATCCTGGAGGTCTCGGACGGCATCATGGTCGCGCGCGGTGATCTCGGTGTCGAGATTCCGGCCGAGGATGTGCCTCTGATTCAGAAGGAGATCATCGCGAAGTGCAACAAGGCGGGCAAGCCTGTCATCGTCGCGACGCAGATGCTCGAATCGATGACGACGAATCCGCGTCCGACGCGCGCCGAGGCTTCGGACGTCGCGAACGCGATCCTCGACGGCACGGACGCCATCATGCTGTCGGGCGAGACGGCGAGCGGCGATTATCCGGCGGAAGCGGTTCAGACGATGGCGACGATCGCGCTTCGCACGGAGTCCTCGCTGCATTATAAGAAGATGTATCAGGGCACGGGTCTCGAAGACCTCAAGTCGCGCACGCGTGCGGTCGCCCATGCGACGGTGCAGATGGCGATGGAGCTGGACGCCGACGCGATCATCACGCCGACGGTCAGCGGCTATACGGCGCGCATCATCTCGCACTACCGCCCGAAATCCCTCATCGTCGCCTACACGCCCGATGCAAAGGCGATGCGCCAGCTCAATCTGCGCTGGGGCGTCTACCCCATCAAGGCGGCGGGCATCTGGCCTGACGAGGGCGAGATGATCGCGAACGCGACGGCGGCGGCGGTCGAAAAGGGCTGCGTCGAGCGCGGCGATCTGACGATCATCACGTCGGGCATCAAGTCCGAAGAGGGCAATACGAACGCGATCCGCGTCTACACGATTTAACCGCGTTCCACAGCGGCCTTTCGCTCCTGCGCGTGAGAAAGTTTCTCGCGATTTTCGCTTGCGGCGTACGATAGGCTGTGCTATAATGATGGAACGGCGGGCGTATGCCCGCAAAAGGCTTTGACCCAGCGATGGGGGAAGGTCGGACCAAGCGAGCGCATAGTTCGCTTGAATGCATTACCCGTCTGGGAAAAAGTGAGGTGTATAGGAATGAAGGAAGGGCTTCATCCGGAATTCTTCGAGGCGACGGTGACGTGCGGCTGCGGCAACACGTTCAAGACCGGGTCGACGAAGAAGGAACTGCGCGTGGATGTCTGCTCGAAGTGCCACCCGTTCTTCACGGGTCGTCAGCGCGATGTCGCTGCCGGCGGACGCATCGAGAAGTTCAACAAGCGCTACGGCAAGCAGTAAGGTGCTGGGGCAGGGCAGAAATGCCCTGCCTCTTCTTTATGTGATACAAAAGAGTTTTTCGCAGGCGAGCCGCTGCTGTTTCGCCTGCGAAACAGGATATGAGGAGGAAATTCTTTGGACGAAAAACTCATGGTCGGCGGGCAGGCGGTCATCGAGGGCGTGATGATGCGCGGACCCGCTCGTTCGGCGACGGCAGTGCGCACGCCCGACGGCAGGATCTCCGTCGAGTCGAAGGAGGTGCGCTCCTTCTCCGACCGCTTCCCCGTCTTTAAGAAGCCATTCCTGCGCGGCACGGTCGCGCTCGTCGAGTCCCTCGTCATCGGCATCCGCTCACTTTCGTGGTCGGCGAAGATGGCGGGCGAGGAGGAAGAGCAGCTCTCCGACAAGGAGCTGGCGGGCACGATTGCCGTCGCCTTCGTGCTCGCCGCCGTGCTCTTCATCGCATTGCCGACGGGAGCGGCGAAGCTCTTTCATGCGTGGTCGGACGATCCCGTCTTTTTGAACCTCGCCGAGGGCTTCTTGCGCCTCTTCATCTTTCTCGCCTATATATGGGGCATCTCGCGCATGAAGGACATTCAGCGCGTATTCCAGTACCACGGCGCGGAGCATAAGACGATTTTCTGCTTCGAGGCGGGGCTTCCGCTGACGGCGGAGAACGCGCAGAAGTTCGAGCGCTTCCATCCGCGCTGCGGCACGTCGTTCCTCCTGATCGTCATGCTCGTCTCCATCTTCGTTTTCGCCTTCCTTGGCTGGCCCGATCTCTGGCTGCGCATCGTGAGCCGCATCGTGCTGCTGCCCGTCGTCGCGGGGATCTCCTACGAGGCGATCCGCCTGGCAGGCAGAAGTAAGAACACTTTTGTGCACGCGCTCTCTCTGCCCGGACTTTGGCTGCAGCGGCTGACGACGCGCGAGCCGGACGCTTCGATGCTCGAAGTTGCGATCGAGTCGCTGAAGGCGGCGCTGCCCGAGGATAAGATTCCTGCGGGAAGCGCCGATTATCGCAAGACGGCGGATTCGGAAACGGCTGTGTACGAAACGCCTGCGGCTGCTTTTGCTGCGGGCGAGGGAAAGTGAGGAAGATGCGACGTGCTGGACAAGCTCCATGCCGTAGAGGAAAAATATCGCGAGCTTGAGTCGCTGATCAGCGATCCGGCGGTGCTTGCCGACATGCCGAAGTGGCAAAAGCTGAGCCGCGAGCACGCACAGCTCGCTCCCGTCGTGGAGAAGTACCGCGAGTACAAGAAGGTGCGCGAGGGGCTTCTTGAGGCGAAAGCGATCTTCGACGACAATCCCGACGCGGACATGCGCCGCCTCGCCGAGGACGAGATCGCCGAACTGCGCCCGCGCTTGGAGGCGCTGGAGCATGAGCTGCCGATCCTCCTTTTGCCCAAGGATCCGAACGATGCGAAGAACGTCATCGTCGAGATCCGGGGCGGCGTAGGCGGCGAGGAAGCGGCGCTCTTCGCGGGCGACCTCTTCCGCATGTACGCACGCTACGCCGAGCGGCGCGGCTGGCGCGTCGACGTCATCGACAAGAACGCGACGGAGATCGGCGGATTCAAGGAGATTTCCTTTTCCGTCGACGGCGCGGGCGCGTACAGCTTTTTGAAGTACGAGAGCGGCACGCACCGCGTGCAGCGCGTGCCCGTCACGGAGTCGAGCGGGCGCATCCACACGTCCGCCGTGACGGTCGCGGTTTTGCCTGAGGCCGAGGAAGTTGAGGTCGAGATCGCGCCCGCCGACCTTCGCATCGATACGTACTGCGCTTCGGGCGCGGGCGGCCAGTACGTCAACCGCACGGAGACGGCGATCCGCATCACCCATCTGCCGACGGGCATCGTCGTGCAGTGCCAGGACGAAAAGTCGCAGCTCAAGAACAAGGAAAAGGCCATGCGCGTCCTGCGTGCGCGCATCTTGGAGGCGGCGCGCGAGGAGCAGGCGGCGACGGTCGCCGCCGACCGCAAGAGTCAGGTCGGCTCGGGCGACCGCAGCGAGCGCATACGCACCTACAACTTCCCGCAGGGGCGCGTGACCGATCACCGCATCGGTCTGACGCTGCACAAGCTCGCGGCCGTGCTCGACGGGGACTTGGATGAGCTTCTGGCCGCGCTGATCACGGCGGATCAAGCGGAAAAGCTCAGGCAGGCCCAGTGATGGCGCACGAAGTCTGGACGATCGGCTCGATCCTCTCGTGGACACAGGGCTACTTCACGGAAAAGGGCATCGAGACGCCGCGCCTCGATGCCGAAGTGCTTCTCTCGCATGTGCTCAAAAAGGAGCGCATATACCTCTACGTCCATTTTGACGAGCCGCTGGAAAAGGAAGAGCTTGCGGCGTTCCGCAAGGCGGTCGCTGAGCGTGCGCGGCGCGTGCCGACGGCCTACATCACGGGCAGGCGCGAGTTCATGGGGCTGGATTTCGCCGTGTCGAGGGCGACGCTGATTCCGCGTCCCGATACGGAGATCCTTGTGGAAGCGGCCATCGAGAGATTGGGACGGCTGGCAGAGAATGGGAGAAAGCCCCTGCGTTTCGCTGACATCGGCACGGGGACGGGCGCGATCGCGCTCTCGGTGCTCAAGTACGCTTCGGAAGACGTCGCGGCGGATGCCGTCGACATCTCGGGCGCGGCGCTCGCCGTCGCAAGAGAGAACGCCGAGCGGCTGGGACTCTCTGCGCGCGTGCATTTTTATGAGGGTGATCTTCTCGCGCCGCTTTCCCATGCGGCATACGATGCGATCCTCTCGAACCCGCCCTACATCCCCGACGCCGACATCGAGCGCCTTGCGCCCGAAGTGCGCAGCTATGAGCCGATGACCGCGCTCAAGGGCGGTGCGGACGGTATGGACTTCTACGCGCGTCTTGTCGAGGCGGCGCCGCAGCATTTGCTGGCGGGTGGCTTCCTCGCCGTGGAGGCGGGCATCGGTCAGGCGCAGAAGATTCGCGCCTTGGCGAAAGAGCCTTGGGGCGATGTCGAGATCTTGCCGGATCTCGCGGGCATCGAGCGCGTCGTCGTGCTGTGGAGAAAATGAGGCTGCGCCGCGCAAGCGGCGCTTTTTGCATGTGATTTTCGCACCGCTTCCGGAAGGTGCGAGGGCGTGTGCGGTTCGCCGGACAGGGGAGGAAATGTCTGTGTTTTCAACAAAGGTTCTGCCGCCGACAGCAGCCGCCATCGAGGAGGCGGCGCATCTTCTTCGTGCGGGCGAGGTCGTAGCCTTTCCGACGGAGACGGTCTACGGACTCGGCGCGAACGGCTTCGACGCCGCCGCCTGCACGAAGATCTACGAGGCGAAGGGGCGGCCTTCGGACAATCCGCTGATCCTGCACATCGCGCACCGCGCCATGCTCGACGAAGTGGCGCTCGACGTGCCCGAGATGGCGGAGCATCTTCTGGCGGCATTTGCGCCCGGGCCTCTGACCTTGGTGCTGCGCCGCCGCGCCGCTGTGCCCGATCGCATCACGGGCGGCCTCGCGACGGTCGGCGTGCGCATGCCGGAGAATGACGCCGCGCTCGCCCTGATTCGTGCAACGGGCTTTCCTCTGGCCGCGCCGAGCGCCAACACGTCGGGCAGGCCGAGTCCGACGACGGCGGAGGCGGTGCTCGAAGACCTCGCAGGGCGCATCCCGCTGATTCTCGACGGCGGCCCGTGTCGCTTCGGCGTCGAATCGACGATCGTCGATGTGACGGGCGAGGCTGCCGTCATCCTGCGTCCCGGCGCCATCACGCGCGAAATGCTCGAAGAGGTCGTCGCCGACGTACGGCTCGACCCGGGACTCGCCGCGCAGGAGCGTGCGGCGCAGATGAGCGTCAGCGCGGTGTGCCCTGCGGCGGCGAACGGCGCGGAAGCAGGGGAGACGGCTGACGTGCATACGGTCGCCGCCGCACCGCGAGCGCCCGGCATGAAGTACACGCACTATGCGCCGCGAGCGCCGCTGACCTTGCTCGCCGCCCCGCCCGCTGACTTGCCCGCCGCCTTTCGCGCGGCGCTCGCCGAAGCGGCGGGCAAGTCGGTCGGCCTCATCGTGACGGATGAGACAGCGGCGGCGCTTGCAGGCGAGGCGGAAGAAGACTTTGTCGTGCGTCTCGGTGCGAGAAAAGACGTGCGTGCCATCGCCGCGCATCTTTACGAAGCCCTTCGCGCCTTCGACGAAAAAAAGGTTGACTTCATCCTCGGCGAAGCGCTCGACGAAAGCGGCTTGGGACTCGCCATCATGAACCGCCTCAAGAAGGCCGCAGGGTATCGGATTCGCCGCTTTTGAACGGTGTGTGGTATAATGGGGACAAGTGAATGAGGAGGTGTAGGACATCGTGCCCGAGATCAGCTTGTTTTTTGGCATACGCATCACGATGTATTACGAAGATCACAATCCACCGCATATCCATGCAGAATATGCGGGAAATGAAGCGACCATCGACATTCAAAATGCCCATATCCTGCGCGGCTACCTGCCCGGAAGGCAGTTGAAACTTGTCCTCGCATGGTGCGTCATGTATCAGGATGAACTGATGCAGAATTGGGAACTGGCAAAGAGCGGCAGAACTCCGGAGCGCATACCGCCGATGAGGAGGGGATAATCATGGACAGCCGATTCATGCCCGAGGTGCTGCAGGCCGTGCCGGGCGACGGATATGTCATCTATGCGTATTTCAACGACGGCACCGTGCGCCGCTACGATGCGGCGAAGCTCGTGCAGAAGGGCGGCGTCTTCGCGCGCCTCAAAGAGCGCGCATTCTTCACCACCGCCCTGACGGTCATGAACGGCACGGCGGCATGGGATGTCACGGGGACGCGCGATGCGGCGCAGTGCATTGATATAGATCCGTTCGTCCTCTATGAGTCTCCTGTCGTACCCGACCCGTTGGAACGCGCGCATACCCCGGGAGATCATGCTTGTGCGATGAAAACGGATGCTGAAAACACCTGAAATTATAGGGAGTAAAGGCAAAGTTGCCCCATCTGTCTGTGTCTTTGGTTTGATTTCTTGGACTTTCACGCTAATTTTAGAGGAGCGTAAACTACACGCACAAACGTCCACTTTGTGGACATTGTGCGCCGCCCTTACAGAAGCCTAGCCAATCGGTCTGCACCTTCGGCTTGACCTCTTGGGGCTTCATGGTAAAATTTTGCGGGACAAGGTGGATTTTCTTGGAAAACCGTAGTATAATACTACTTAGGAATAGCGCTTTTTCGCTGATGTGGAAAAAGTGGAATTTTAGAAATGGGCATTATATCCTACTGCAGGGGAGGGTCTGTTTTGCAGCCAAGCGATATGGGAACGATCATTGCTTTGATCTATCGGTACAGCCAGAGTTACTTTAACGAGAAGTTGAAGAAGTATGGTCTGGGAAACGGGCAGTATGTGTTCTTGCTGCACCTTCTCGACCATGAGGGGATCAATCAGGAAACCTTGGCGCACATGGTGAAGATTGACAAGACGACAGCGGCGCGCGCCGTGGCGAGACTCGTCCATGCCGGCTATGTGAGCCGCACGGTCAGCGACAAGGATCGCCGCGCCTATGTACTGCGCACGACGGAGAAGGCGCAGACCGTGAAGAAGGCGCTGAAGAAGACGATGGACGACTGGTACAAGATCTTAGTGCAGGATTTCTCCCCGGAGGAGTGCCGCCAATTCGACAGATTGCTGAAGCAGACCGTAGAGAACGCCGCAGCGCAGGAAGTTTGATGTCATTGAAAAGCCCCGAAGAATCGCATGCGATTCCTCGAGGCTTTTCGTGTATTTTGCGTATGATTCCAACCTTTCTTTTGCCATTATAGATTTTCGTGCATGGATGTCAAGCGCGCCCGTGGAAGGGCGCGCTCGGCGTCCATTTGTCTTTCAGTGAATCTTTGATTTGGCTCAGCAGCTGCCGACCTCGTCGAGCGCCTTGACCGCGCCTGTCTTCGTGAGGCTTACGGCTCTTCCTTCGCCGAGTCCTGTGAAGATGACGAGGCAGGCGTCGGACTTTGCATGTTCCTTGATGTAGGCGTCGTCGAAGGTCATGAGGCGGTCGCCTTTCTTTACCTTCTGTCCGCCTTCGACGAAGACCTCGAAGCCCTGCCCGCCGAGTGCGACGGTATCGACGCCGATGTGCAGCAGGTATTCCGTGCCGTCAGCGGCCTTCATGCCGATCGCGTGCTTCGTGTCGAAGACGAAGACGACTTCGCCGTCCTCGGGCGCGTAGACTGTCTCTTCCGTCGGGTAGACGAAGTAGCCGTCGCCCATCATCTTGCCCGCAAATGCCTCGTCGGGCGCTTCCTCGATCGGATGCACCGTGCCTGCGACAGGCGTGAAGAGCGTGTGTGCGGCAGTTTCACCGGCAGACGCTTCCTGCGCGCCCGACTCTTGTGCCGAGGTGTTTTTCTCAGGCACGTTTGTCGCAGAAGCTTTTTCCGTCGGCTCTGCAGCGGCCATCGCTTCCGGCTCGACGTCGGGGGCTGTTTCGAGGTACGTCTCAAGATTCGACTTGATGACGGCGACCTGCGGGCCATAGATGACCTGCACGCCCGTGCCCTTGACGATGACGCCGACGGCGCCCGTCGCCTTTAAGAGCTTCTCGTTGACGAGTGAGGAATCCGCGACCGAGCAGCGAAGGCGCGTCGCGCAGCAGTCGACGGAAGTGATGTTCCTCTTGCTGCCAAGGCCGCGCGCGATTGCCGCGCTCTTGGCATCGGATGCGCCCGCGCCGGACGCTGCTCCCGCCGCGCCTTGCTGCGCCTGGTAGTCAGCCTTCGAGTAGAGCTTCGTCTCCTCGTCGTCGTCCTCGCGGCCCGGCGTCTTGAAGTCGAAGTGACGGATCATCCACGAGAAGATGAAGTAGTAGAGGAAGAAGTAAACGACACCGACCGGGATGATGTACATCCAGCCCGTCTTCGCCTCTCCCTGCAGGATGCCGAAGATGAAGAGGTCGAGGAGACCGCCCGAGAATGTCAGGCCGACGGCGATGTTGAGGATGTGCGCGATCATGTAGGCGGCGCCTGCGAGCGCGACCTGCACGGCGAAGAGCGCGGGTGCGACGAAGAGGAAGGAGAACTCGATCGGCTCGGTGATGCCCGTGAGCATCGAGGTCAGAGCCGCCGAGAGCAAGAGGCCGCCCGCGACCTTCTTCTTCTCGGGACGCGCACAGCGGTACATAGCGAGCGCCGCGCCCGGCAGGCCGAAGATCATGAAGATGAACTCGCCCGAGAAGTAGCGCGTCGCATCCGAGCTGAAATGCGTGACATCGGGCGAAGCGAGCTGGGCGAAGAAGATGTTCTGACCGCCCTGGACGAGCTGGCCGTCGATCATCATCGAGCCGCCGACGCCCGTCTGCCAGAACGGCAGATAGAAGACGTGGTGCAGGCCAAAGGGGATCAGAGCGCGCTTGATGATGCCGAAGATCAGCGTGCCGATGTAGCCCGTGCCCGTCACGAGGCCGCCGAGCGCGAAGATGCCCTGCTGGGCGAGCGGCCAGACGAAGTACATGGCGATGCCGACGAAGAGGAAGACGATCGTCGAGATGATGGGCACGAAGCGTGAGCCGCCGAAGAACGACAGCGCGTTCGGCAGCACGATCTTGTGGTACTTGTTGTGCAGCCACGCGACGCCGATGCCGACGATGATGCCGCCGAAGACGCCCATCTGAAACGAGAGGATACCGCAGCTCGGCGCGATCGTGCCTTCGAGCACCGAGGGCGCGATCGTTCCGTCCGCAAGGATCTGGCCGCCGATTTTCAGCATGGCGTTGCACGCTGTGTGCATGACGAAGAAGGCAATCATGGCAGAAAGCGCCGCGACCTCCTTCTCCGCCTTCGCCATGCCGATGGCGACGCCGACGGCGAAGATGATCGGCAGATTGCCGAAGATCGTGCTGCCCGCGCTCGCCATGATGGAGAGAAGCGCGTGAAGCGGCGTTCCTGCACCGAGTACGGCGGTAAGTCCGTACGTCTCGATGGTCGTGGCGTTCGTGAACGACGCGCCGAGCCCCAAGAGTATGCCAGCGATCGGCAGGATGGCGACGGGCAGCATGAAGCTGCGTCCGACGCGTTGGAGCACACCGAAAATTTCGTCTTTCATGACAGCGAAAACCTCCTTTCCGGGGAATTGCTGGATTCATCCATACCTCCCCAACAGAAGAAATATTACGTTTTGATTATACCGCAAAGGGAAGAAGATTGTAAAGGTGGGAATGTTAAGAAGAATCGTTGATTTCGATATCTACTGGGAAAGTTTACAAGTTGACACATGGAGCAAAGCGTGCTATATTATCCTTCATACATATTCATTCATCTTTAAGGAAAGAAGGATTCATCATGAATGCACTGATGCTTGTCGGGTGCGCCATCGTTGTCTTTCTCGCCGCCTACACTATCTACGGACGGTGGCTCGTGAAAACGTGGGGCATCGACGAAACCGCCGCGACGCCGGCGCAGAGATTCGAGGATGGGCAGGACTACGCGCCTGCCTCGCGCTTCACCGTCTTTGCGCATCAATTTTCCTCCATCACGGGCGCAGGCCCCGTCACGGGCCCCATCATCGCCGCCATGTTCGGCTGGCTTCCGGCGTTCCTCTGGCTGCTCGTCGGCGGCGTCTTCTTCGGCGCGGTGCAGGATTTCAGTGCGCTCTATGCGTCGGTGCGCAACGAAGGGCGCTCGATGGGCATGCTCATCGAACAGTACATCGGCAAGACGGGGCGCCGTCTCTTCCTGCTGTTTTGCTGGCTCTTCACGCTGCTCGTCATCGCCGCCTTCGCCGACATCGTCGCGAACACGTTCAACGGCTTCGGCAAGGACGGCAGCCTCGCCGTACCGAATGCAGCGGCGGCCTCGATCTCGATGCTCTACATCTTCGTGGCGATGGGCTTCGGACTCTTCATCCGCCGCATGAAGCCATCGGGCGCAGTGAAGTTTTTTGTCGCCATCGCGCTCATCGTCGCCATGCTCGCCGTCGGCATTTCTTATCCGCTCTATTTCGATGCGACGGTTTGGCGCTACGTCGTCTTTGCCTACTGCTTCATCGCCGCCGTCCTGCCCATGTGGTTCTTGATGCAGCCGCGTGACTACCTGAGCGTCTTCCTGCTCCTCGGCATGGTCGCGGGCGCTGTCCTCGGCGTGCTCATCGCCAATCCTGTCATCGAGATGCCCGCCTTCGTCGCCTTCGAGGTCAAGGGACAGTCGCTCTTCCCAATCCTTTTCATCACGATCGCCTGCGGCGCTGTCTCGGGCTTCCACAGCCTCGTTTCTTCGGGCACAAGCTCGAAATCCATCGAGAACGAGCGCGACATGTTGCCCGTCGGCTACGGCGCAATGCTCGTTGAATCGCTTCTCGGCGTCGTCGCCCTCGTCATCGTCTGCTCGGCGGCGACGGGCGGGCATCTGCCGGACGGCACGCCGTTCCAGATTTTCGCGGGCGCTGTCTCGGGATTCTTCGTGGAGTTCGGCCTGCCGAAGCATGTCGCCGCCTGCATCATGACGATGTGCGTCTCGGCGCTCGCCATGACGACGATCGATTCCGTCGCACGCATCGGACGCATGTCCTTCCAGGAGCTTCTCGCACCGTCGGAGGGTGAGTCGGAAGGCGCCGCCGCGAAGATCCTGCGCAACAAGTACGTCGCGACGGCAATCACGCTCGCGCTCGGCTATCTGCTGTGCCTCGCGGGCTACATGAGCATCTGGCCGCTCTTCGGCGCGGCGAACCAGCTGCTCGCGTCCCTCGTCCTCATCTCCATCGCCGTCTTTCTTCGCACGACGGAACGCAAGGGCTGGATGCTCTACGTCCCCATGACCTTCATGTTCCTCGTCACGATGTCGGCGCTCGTCATGAGCGTCTATGGCATCATCGGCAAGCTTATGAACGGCGGTTTCGTCTTCCTGGTCGACGGGCTGCAGCTCCTCCTCGCGCTCGCACTCATGACGCTCGCGCTTCTGGTCGTCAAGCACTGTGCCGCTGAACTCGTCACGGGCAAAGCCGAGCATGAGGCGCGTACCGATATGTGACGGATTGACGAAAACAGCTTGTCAGAATCCTGCTCCTCTGCTATAATAGTCCTATGGGAACCCCTGATAAATTCAGCCACCTATCTTCACACATCTGGGTGACCTCATTTTATCAGCACCTCCTATATTTTCCAGAGGAGCAGCCGCGATTCTGCGGCGTCCGCCGGACGCACGGTGCGCGGCATATATATGCAAGCGAGACCTTGTCCCGTATCCGGGGTGGGGTCTTTTTCGTATAGGGAAAGGAGAGTCTTCTCTATGAATACGATAAAAACAACGATCTTGATGGCGCTCATGATGACCCTTCTCGTCGTCTTGGGCGGCGTGATCGGCGGCAAGGGCGGCGCGATGATGATGTTCGTCATCTCTTTGGCGATGAATTTCTTCTCCTATTGGTTCAGCGACAGCATCGTGCTCCGCATGTACGGCGCGCGCCCGCTGACGGAGAGGGAAGCGCCCGAGCTTTATCATCTTGTGGCAGATCTTGCCGCGCGCGCGGGTCTGCCCATGCCGAAGGTCTGTCTGGTCGAATCTATGACGCCGAACGCCTTTGCGACGGGGCGCAGCCCTTCACACGCCGCCGTCGCCGTCACACGCGGCATCGTCGGCATGTTAAGCCGCGAAGAGCTTTCGGGCGTGCTCGCGCATGAGCTTTCGCATATCAAGCACCGCGACACCCTGATCTCGACGATTGCCGCCGCCATGGGCAGCGCGATTTCCATGCTCGCCTACATGGCGCAGTGGAGCGCGATCTTCGGCCGCTCGGACGACGACGAGGGCGCAGGCGGCATCGTCGGCACGCTTCTCGCCGTCCTCGTCGCACCGCTCGCGGCGACGCTCATTCAGCTCGCGATCTCGCGCTCTAGAGAGTACGACGCCGACAAGTCGGGCGGCGAGATCTGCGGCAATCCGCGCTATCTCGCGCGGGCGCTCGAAAAGATCTCCGGCACGGTACAGTCCATGCCGCCGATGCGCGAGGCCGAGGCGCAGCCTGCGACGAGCAATCTCTTCATCGTCAACCCGCTCGCCGGCTCGCGCCAGGCCTTCGTGAACCTCTTCTCCACGCATCCCGCGACCGCCGAGCGCGTCGCCCGACTCGAAGAGCAGGCGCGGCTTCTGGGGCGGTGACGGATTGCCTACCGTCAGCCGGATGTGCTGTGCTGTAAGCAGCGGAAAAGTTGTAACGATACCATGTCAGATACAAGAAGAGTCCTCAAGGCGGCAGCCTTGGGGGCTTTTTGTTGTGTCAGCAGAATTCCTACAAGAAAATCAGATTTTTTCCGCTACTTTTCCCGTTCTCTATATGAAATAATACTGAGCAAGAACATTTCGATTCCAAGAAAGGAGATTCATTCATGCTTGCTTTTCTCAACAAACTTTTCCTCACGGCGCCGGATGCGCCGCCCATGCAGGATGCGGAGAAGGCGAAGAGCATCTTCTACAGCCTGCGTTGGCGCGTCTTCGCTTCCATCACGATCGGCTACGCCTTCTACTACATCATCCGTCAGAGCTATTCCGTCATCAAGAAGCCTCTTCTGGCGTCGGGCGCGGTCGATCCCACGCAGGTCGGCATCATCGGTTCGATCTTCTTCGTAACGTACGGTCTTGGCAAGTTCACGAACAGCTTCCTCGCTGACCGCATGAACAACAAGCGGTTCTTCGCCTTCGGTCTCTTCATGTCGTCCGTGACAATGGCGGCGATGGGGCTCGTGAACTCGTTCGTGCCGCTCGCCGTGCTCTGGGGCATCAACGGCTGGTTCCAGTCCTACGGCGCAGGGCCGTCGATCGTTTCGCTCAACCAATGGTTCAGCAACCGTATGCGCGGCACGCTTTACGGCGTCTGGTTCACGAGCCACAACCTCGGCTCGTCGTTCGCCTACTTCGCGATCGCGGCCATCGTCAGTGCCTATAGCTGGTCGATGGGCTTCATCGCGGCCGGCCTCATCTCGCTCATCGGCACCGTCTTCATCTACCTCGGCATGAGCGACCGCCCCGAGACGCGCGGCCTGCCGAATGGCGCCGTTCTCTACGGTGAAAAGACGCAGGCGCAGGTCGATGAGGAAAAGACGCGCTCCGTCGGCTCGATGCAGTGGAACGCCGTCGTCAAGAACCCCGCCGTCTGGATTCTCGGTCTCTCATCTCTCTGCGTTTACATCGCACGTTACGCGGTCGAGAGCTGGGGCGTCGTCTATCTGACGAGTGCCAAGGGCTACGACATCATGGGCGCGGCGGGCGTCATGGCGTACATGCAGGTCGCGGGTATCTTCGGCGCACTTCTCTGCGGCTGGATCTCCGACCGCTTCTTCCACTCGAAGCGCAACATGCCAGCGCTCATCTACGGTCTTCTTTACACGGCCTCGATCGCGGGCTTCGTCTGGGCGCCGCAGTCGTTCTACACCGACCTCTTCTGCATGACCTTCTACGGCTTCACGATGGGCGCGCTCGTCTGCTACATGGGCGGACTCATGGCAGTCGACATCGTGCCGAAGCGCGTCACGGGTGCAGCGATGGGCATGATCGGTCTCCTGTCTTACGCGGGCGCCGCGATCCAGGAGTTCGTCACGGGCAAGCTCATGACGATCACGACCGTCGGCGGCGAGAAGATTTACGACTTCGGCTATGCCACCGAATTCTGGGTTGGCGCAGCGCTCCTCTCGACGCTGCTCGCACTCCTCGTCTGGAACGCGAAGCCGCAGGACGAAGCGTAAATTACGGGAAATAGAAGAACCGCCCTCTGGAAGCGAGAATGCTTTCAGAGGGCGGCTCTTTCTGTATACGGTCACATGGCCTTCAGTTGATCCAAGGCGCCTAGGACTTCTTCGGAAACGCTTTCGATTTCCGGCAGGAGGCTTCGCACCTTGTATTCGTTGTGGCTGTTGTAGGCGTCGATGGCCTCAGCGCAGAGCTTGTGGAAACGAGCATGCGACGCGTCGAGATTTTCAAATACGGGCGTGCCGCCGTACTTTGTGCGCCCTTCGCCCGAATACCATTGACCGAGGCGGCAGGTCTCATGGCTGATGACGTCGGCGGAGTTGAGCTGCAGGTTGCCGAGGAGCATCTGGTTGATGCGCGCGAACCAGATCAGATGGTCGGTCCTGGCGAGGTCTAGGAGCTCATTCGAGGTGAGCGAGAGGCCGTTCTTGAGGAAGTTCGTGCGCACGGTGCTCGATTCCATGAGCACATGGAAGAGCCCTGTGTTGCATTCTTTTGACTCGTTCTTCGCCGTGTGCATGTTGTCTACCGCCTGATTCAGCGACGCCGTCATCTCCTCGAAAGACGCCGACTGCTGCTCTGCGAACGGCGCGAGCTTTTCCATCGCCGTACTGATGTCCGTGAAGGTGTCGCGGATTGCGCCTGCCTGCTGCTCCGTCGCCTCTATGTTCTCCGAATTCTTCGTGAAGGTTTCGTCCATCGAGTCGAATTGCCCGCCGAGGTTCTTGACCTCGCTTTGGATCGACGTGAGCTGGGCGCGAATCTCCTCGACTGACTCCTTCGACTGCACGGCGAGCTTTCGGACTTCTTCAGCGACGACGGCGAAGCCGCGCCCGTGCTCGCCTGCGCGCGCCGCCTCGATGGAGGCGTTGAGGGCGAGCAGGTTCGTCTGCTCGGAAATGCCGTTGACCGTCGCCACGAGCGTGTTGATGTTCGCCGTCGAACTCGTCAGCTTCTCCATGCGCTGCACCATGAGGCTGATGCTCTCGCCGACGACCTTGTTGCCGGCAGACATTTCCATGATCGTCTCGCCTGCTGCATTCATCGTAGTCTGTCCCGAATTCGTCTGATCGGCGATCTCGGTCGACATGGAGGCGATGTCGTTGATCGACTCCGCCAGAGTGCGTATGACGCTCATGACTTCCTGCACGCCGCTCGCGATGTCCGTCAAATTGAAGAACAGCTTGTTGAGCATGATGGAGGCATGGATCTGGCTTGCGAGGCTGTTGTTCAGCATCAGCGTGATGTCGTGCGCCTGCTGTTCCTGCTGTGCGGCGAAAGCCTGCAGAGCTGCCGCCAAGGGCTGCAGGGAGGGGTCCCTCACCTGGGGCGGCGGGGTTTCGAGCTTGCCCGAGGCAAGCGTCTTCAGATATTGCTCCAATCTCCGAATGTCGTCCGCCGCTCCCTGGGATTGTGCAGCGGCGGGCATGGCTGCGGCTTTCTCTTTCTGGAAGAAGCCCATGATGCACCAACCTTTCTCTTCCGATTTTCTCGGACGGGTTTCTTCGGGAAGCACTGATGGATGCAAGCCATCGCCTTGGTGCTGCCAGCGCTTCCATAAGCAAAGACTCGTGCCACAATTCTTCTCCTTTCTTGCTCTATCGTTAAAAAACAATTTCTGGAAAAGGTTCTTTAGGGAAGAATATGTAGGACGATTCTACATCTTATATACGAAGAAAAGACCTAAGAAACTTTTTGCGCAGGAGGGAGATATATCCTTCTTCTCTGCTGCATGTATGACCGCGAAACGCAAGAAGATACTTTCGTCGGATAAAAGCGCCGAAAGATGACATGAGAAAAGGAGTGGGAACGATGCGTGTATTTTTGAATCCGGGGCACGACCTTCTGTACGACAGCGGTGCCGTCAATGCGGAACTTGGTCTCCGAGAGTGCGACGTCGCCGCCGACATCGGCGAGCACGTGAAGCTCTATTTGGAACTTGTCGGCATCGAGGTCTTCCTCATGCAGAGCGACAATCTCGCTTGGGAGAGCCGCCATCTTGAGCGCTGGAATGCCGCCGTGACGGACGAGGCGAACAAGTGGTGCGCCGATATCTTCATCAGCCTGCACTGCAACGCGGCGGACGGCGAGGCGCACGGCACGGAGACGCTCATCTATGAGCGCGGCACGAGGGCGGAAAGACTCGCGCGCGCCATCGGCTGGCAGATCACGACGTCGCTCGGCACGACCGATCGCGGCGTCAAGGAGCGCCCCGAACTCATCGTACTGCACGCGACGGCGATGCCCGCCGTCCTCGTAGAGATGGCGTTCATCGACTATCTGCCCGAGGCGCAGCTGCTCACGGAAAAGGCCGACGTTTTCGCACGCGCCATCGCGCGGGGCGTCACGGACTACGAGACGGAAATGCAGGCAGGGGAGAGCGGGGCGTCCGCGATTTCCGAGTGAGGACAGGGCACACGGCAGCAGCCCCCGACGTTGAAAAAGCAGCGTCGGGGGCTGCTATTATTTTATTGGAAGGGTACTCAGCCACACATCTTGCCAAAATCTGCTCCATCGGTCGCATCTTCAACATAGTTTGGGACTTCAGGATAGAATATGAATCTTTTTCATGTTTTGCTTGCCTCCCCAGCAAGATATGTTATCATTATCAACGAGCAGACTGCAAGCGGGGATATTCTTGAGGGAACGTGGATACTCGGAAGCTCCCCCTTGGATGGTCTGACCACAGTTCATTTCCATCTAGGAAGCGCTGATAAAATGAGGTTGCCCAGATGTGTGAAGATGGGTAGCTGAATGTATCAGTGATTCCCCTATTTCAAAGGAGGAGTTTTTCATGAAGAAGTCTCTGACAGCCGCCTTGACGACGGCACTCGTCGTCGGCGCGGCCTCGACGACCTTTGCGGCGGCGAACCCGTTCAGCGACGTCCCTGCCGATCATTGGGCGTACGACGCAGTCGCACAGCTCGCCGATGACGGCGTCATCGAGGGCTACGGCGACGGCACGTATCGCGGACAGAACGAGATCACGCGCTATGAGATGGCGCAGATGGTCGCCAAGGCTATGACGAAGGAAGACCAGGTCAACGCCCAGCAGAAGGCGATGATCGACCGCCTCGCCGCTGAATTCAGCGAAGAGCTGAACAACCTCGGCGTGCGCGTCGCGAACCTCGAAGACCGCGTCGACAACGTCAAGTGGACGGGCGAACTGCAGTACACTTACGAGAAAACTGGTGGGGAATTCATCGGTAAGTATGAGGGCGGCGCGAAGACGAACAATGAAATTCTCTTCCGCTTGGAGCCGGAGGCCACGGTCAACGATCATTGGAAGGTCAAGGCTCGCCTTGACGCTATGTGGAATCCCAGTACGGATTCGTCGGATGACGACCATGACAGCCATGTGTCGCTTGAGCGCGCCTACGCCGAAGGTACTTATGGTACGACGGTCATCGATGCCGGCAAGATGCCCGTCTTCACGGAGCAGGGCGTCCTCATCGACGACGATTTGTCCGGCGCTGCCGTGACCTTCGGCGCGGAGCAGCCGTTCTCGGGCACGATTTTTGCGGGACGCTACGACCTCGCACATTCCGCTTGGGGTGACGAGGTGAAAGAGGCACGGGAGAAGGGCTTTACCGGCAAGAGCTGGGCGAACGTGCAGATGGTGAACCTCAACTGGAATCCGTCGGAGAAGTTTCACGTCGGCGCTGACTACGTGCGCATGAGGAACAAGGATTTCGTCCATAACATGGCTGGACTGGACGCGACGTGCAACTTCTGGGGTCTCGGCATGAAGTGGCGTCCCGAGAGCACGGTCGCTCTTTCGGGCGGCTATTGGAAGAACACGAGCGATGAATCTGCCGGAATCAAGGACGAGCATCTGAAAGCCTACAATATCGAGCTTGCATACAAGGGGGCAGAGCCGGAGAACCCGCGTACGTTCGGACTCCACCTCGCATACCGCTACCTCGGCGGCGCTGCAGTAATCAAGCCGACCTTCGACGGTGCAATGTGGAACACGAAGGGCTGGGAACTCGGTGCAGAATACACCTTCGCCAAGAACATCGTCGGCACGCTCATCTACTTTGACGGCGATCAGATCTTCTCGGCAGAGCCTGAGGGCAAGACCAGGGAGAAGAAAGGTTTCGCCCGCCTCGAATACTTCTTCTAAGCTGGAACAAACAGCGGAGCCGCTGCACAGGATTCTGTGCGGCGGCTCTTTTTTGTATGCGAGTCTCATGGTATAATATAAAATATAGAGAATGGATCGGGAGATGAAGCCGATGTATCGTATCAAGCCGTGGGAAGAGCTGACGATTCAGGACGACTACATGTTCAAGCTCATCATGGGCGTCAAGCGTATATGCCTGAGCCTGCTGCAGAACATCCTGCACATGGAGATTGCGGACATCCATTATTTAGAAACAGAAAAATCCGTGGATGCACGCTATCAGGGCAAGGGCATCCGCATGGACGTTTACGTGCGTGACGACGCGAATACGGTCTATAATATCGAAATGCAGGTTCGTATGCCGGAAGGCAAGAGCCTCTTCAAGCGCACGCGCTACTATCAGTCGATGATCGATGCCGACCTTCTGGAGACGGGCGCTGATTATGACGACCTGAACAAGACCATCATCATTTTCATCTGCCCGTTCGACCCTTTCGGCAAAGGGCGGCACATCTACACTTTCCGCAACTTCTGTGCGGAGGACAAGACACTTGAGTTATCCGACGACGCAGCGAAGATATTCTTGAACGCCAAGGGTACGCTGAACGATGTGGATGAAAGCATCAAGGCATTTCTCGACTATGTGAACGGTATCGTATGCAACGATCCCCTCGTGCGGGCCATCGACGAGGAGATTCGGAGGATCAAGGAAGAGAACGAAGAGAGGGTGAGCTAC